>CAMVYG010000216.1 GCA_947171615.1 uncultured Clostridia bacterium | reverse complement strand
AGGTACGAAGCACCTCTCTTTTCCTTGCGGAAAAGCACCGCCTTTCTCAAAAAAAGTTTATATTAAAATGCAAATCAGGGAAATCATTGCGGGAGGAGGAATGAACATGCCTGAACTGTCTCAGCTCCGCCAGCTTGTGGCCTTCGCGGACTGCGGGACGTTATCAAAAGCGGCGGAGGGGCTGCTCATCTCCCAGCCCGCTTTAAGCCGCGCCATGCAGAGGCTGGAGGAAGAGCTGGGGGTCACGGTGTTTGAACACGGCAAAAACAAACTTTCCTTAAACGAAAACGGCCTTTTGGCAGTGGAACAGGCCAGGCTGGTTCTTGCGCAAACAGAAGAAATGGTCTCCCGTGTGCGGGCCTTTGACCGGGCCGCACGTACCATTTCTGTAGGCTCCTGCGCCCCTGCTCCCCTGTGGAGGCTGTTGCCTGCCCTTTCCGACCTGTTTCCTGAAAAAGCCGTGTCCTCTGAAATAAAAGAAGAAGGAGAGCTGCTCCAAGGCCTGCGGACGGGAGACTATCAGCTGATCGTTCTTCCCTTTGCCCCGGAAGACCCGGAGCTTGCCGACAGCTTTTACTTCAAAGAGCAACTTCACCTTGCCGTTCCCCCTTCTCACCCGCTGGCAAAAAGGAAAGACGGCGTCTGTTTTTCAGACTTTGACGGAGAGACGATGCTTCTCTTTTCCGAAATCGGATTTTGGCACAAGATCCCCCGCGCCAAGCTGCCCCATTCCCGGTTTCTGCTGCAAAGCGACCGGTTTGCCTTTGACGAGCTGGTGACTGCTTCTACACTGCCCTGCTTCTCCACGGATATCTCCCGAAAGTATCATATGGATGACGATACCCGGGTCCACCTGCCCATTCTGGATCCGGAAGCCACCGCGCGATTTCACCTGGTCTGCCGAAAAAAAGACAGAATGCTGCTAAAAGCCCTTTTGCCCTAAGTAATGACCAAGCCCGGAGCACTCAGGTGCTCCGGGCTTTTCGCTTTTATTGATTCTGATTGATATTTTTCCGGACAATGCCTTCCATTTCCACATGCCCTCTGTGGCCGTGTATCTCACAGGCATTCAGGGCTGCTTCCAGAGCCTCGAACTCCCCATCGGTGAGAGTTACGTTCCAGCTGCTCAGGTTTTCCAGGATCCGCTCTTTGTTCTTGGAGCCGGGGATGGGGACGCAGTTTTCATATTTGTGCAGCATCCACGCCATGGAGATCTGCGCGTTGGTCGCGCCTTTTTCCTCAGAAAACCGATTCAGCACATCGAGAACCGGCTGGTTGCTCACAATATTTTCTCTGGAAAGCTGCGGCACCCAGTTGCGCACATCGTCCACCTTTTCAAATTTGGTGTCCGCCGTGATCTTTCCTGAAAGAAAGCCGCTGGCCACCGGGGAGAAGGGCACCACACAGATCTTGTGCTCCAGGCAGAAGGGGAAAATATCCTGCTCACAGTCCCGTTCCAGCATATTGTATAGATTCTGTACGGCGGAAACCGGAGTGACAGCATGAGCTTTTGCCAGAGTATCCACATCCACCTGAGACATACCCCAGCCGCGGATCAGCCCCTCCTGTATGAGCCTGCCCATAATTTCGGCGGACTCTTCTACGGAAACCTCGGCAGAGACGCGGTGGAGATAGTAGAGATCCACATAGTCTGTCTGCAAGCGCTTTAAAGAACGGAGCAAATGGCCTCTGACCGCCTCATACCGGTCTGCGCCGGGTGCATAGTCCTCCGGGGCAAAATGGAACTTTGTGGCAAGAACCACCTCTTTCCGAAAGTCCTTTACCGCCTCGCCTAAAATTTCCTCGTTATGGCCCATATGGTAAAGCTGCGAACCGTAAGCTTCTGCCGTGTCAAAGAAATTGCAGCCAAAATCTTTCGCTGCCCGAATGGCTTCTATGCTGTACTCCTGCTCGGGGATCTGCCCGTAACCGTGGGAAAATCCCATGCAGCCAATGCCAATGGGAGAAATTTCTATCCCGCTGGAACCAAGAATTCTTTTTTGCATTGTGTTATTCTCCTTTTCCTAATTCTGGTAGTTTTGCCGCCGTGATTTCCGCTTTAGGAAAACCATCCTCAAAGCTTCTGGCTTTAGTATAAAGGGAGAACCAGAAAAAGTACAATGCCAAAACCGCAAACCGGTATAACCAAAACGCATAGTAAACCTGGCTGCTGTTTTCAAAGCCGAAGTCTTTTCATCCCATTTCAGGTATCACGGCGCCATGCAAAGCAACCGGGTCATACGCCTGAAACGAACAGCAAATATTGATGCTAAAGGGACGAACCCCAGCCAAAGAGAACGCTTTGGCGGAAAGTAAGGGAAAAGCCGGAGTTGATTTTAGCCAGAGGATTTATTTACAGCTTATCAATATTTCATAGATTTCCTGCCGGGTCAAAGGACAAACACTGCCGGCAGAGACACCGCAGTTTTCTGAAACAGCCCTTGCCACCTCCTCGGTAAGCTCATAGCCCAACTCTGAAAAAGAGGCGGCAAGTCCGGCATTTTTGATAAGATTTTCAAGAATGTCCAACCCATCAGCAGCAGCTTCCTCATCGCAGCCGCTGCAGCTTACCCCCATAACATTTCGAGCAAAAGCGGCAAATCTCTCCGGAGCAGCTTTGTAGATATGGCGGTAATACACAGGCTGAAGCACCGCAAGCTGCCTGCCATGAGTGCCGTGGGAGTAGGCCGCCAGAGTATTTTCTATACTGTGAGCCTGGAAATCTCCCGGTTTGCCTACATTGAACAGGAAGGTTTGAATCAGGGAGGAATCCCACATCAAATTAGAACGCACCTTCAATGTGTCGTTTCCGGCAATCAGTTCCTTCATATTGGCAACAATATCCTTCATCAGGCCCTCATTCATCAGATCGGAAACATTTGTCCCATTGCCAAAATAGGTTTCCATGCAATGGGAAAGGCTGTCAAACACTCCGGGCATGAAGGCGGAAAGAGGCAGGCTCATTAAATATGTGGGATCGAGAATAGCAAATTTTGCGTATGGGCCTACCATCGTTTTCTTTTCGTGGGTGGATTCTCTGGTGACCGCGCCAAGACAGTCCATTTCAGAACCTGCTCCTGACAGTGTAAGGACCACCGCAAAATTGCCCATTTTTTCAGGCACTGTATGCTTTTCAAATTGCAGGCTCCAAATATCCTCATCCACCTCTGCCCCGGCAGCGATAACCTTGCAGCAATCCACTACCGAACCGCCGCCCACCGCCAGAATGAGATCAACCTTTTCTCTCTTATACAACTCAATGCCTTCCAATGCTTTTTCATAGGTGGGATTTGCAGGGATATCCGAAAAATCCACAATACGTTTGCCGCATTTTTTCAGAATTGTCGTGATTTTGTCGTAAATTCCATTCTTTTTTACAGAGCCCTTTCCATAAGCAAGCATAATCGTATCTCCATACTTTTCAAGCTCGCTTCCAAGGTGCTTTTCCACACTTTCTTCCCCAAAATAAACCTTTACCGGCATCTGATACACAAAGCTGTTCATACGGAACCTCCGTTTTTAAAATATTTTTCCTGCTTTTACAAATTTATTGTACCGCATCGGCAACACATCGAAGAGCGTTCAGCGTGCGGGGATAACCGATATAGGGCATACACTGACTAATCACAGCGATGAGAAATTCCCTGTCATTGCCAACCTTGAGATTTGCCTGAATGTGGCTGATAAGCTGGGGCTCGCATCCGCCCTGGGCAAAAAGAAAACAGAAGGTGATCATTTCCCTTTGCTGAAGCTCCAATCCTGTGCGGGTATAGTAATCTCCAAAGCAGTTAGCCGCCAGCCAGCGGTTGATGTGAGCAGTCTCCGAAGGAATCTTCCAGTTCTCGCGTATCCTCTCGCCAAACAGGGGAATCTGAATGGCATTTCCCTTTTCCAGCCGAGTGTCCGCATTGACTGTAGCCTGACTCTCTAAGGGAAGCTTCACCCCTCTTTTTTTCAAAAGTTCATTGGCCGCTCCGAGAAACGGCACGACTCTGCCCTGTCTCTTATACACATCTCCCAGCCCACGAGACCCGATGTAATCTCGTATGCCCTCATATGCAAGAAAACACGGGGGGGG
>CAMVYG010000215.1 GCA_947171615.1 uncultured Clostridia bacterium | reverse complement strand
TGCTGATGCTGCGCTATGGGAACCAGCGGGGCTTCGGGCCTGTCTCCCTCGAGGAGCTGGAGCTTGTGGGAGATGATCCAAAAGCCTTGCGGCTGGCGGATTTCAAACAGGCCAGGGCTTCCAGTACGGATTTTATTGATAAGCTGCCGAAGCTTCTGCGTCCTTTGGCGAAAAAGCTTGCCACCCCGTATCCCCGCATTGATAAAAAAGGTTGTGTGGGCTGCGGAAAATGCGCGGAAAGCTGTCCCCAGCATACCATTGAAGTGAAAAATGGAAAAGCGGAGATCGACTATAAAAACTGTATTCATTGCTTCTGCTGCCATGAAATGTGCCCCCGGCACGTGATCGGCGTGCGCAGGCTGGGCGCGTTTAAGCTCTGAAATCAGCAACGATCTCCAAAGAAAGGACGCCGGAGCGATCAAGATGAAGTTAAAGGCCTATGGAAAAATCAATCTGACCCTGGATGTAACGGGGAAGCGGGAGGATGGCTTTCACCTGCTGGATACGGTGATGCAGAGTGTGTCCGTGTGGGACGAGGTGGAGCTGATCCCCGGCGGTTCCGGGATCCGCCTGCGGTGTGACCGGCAGTATCTTCCCACAGACACGAAAAATACGGCTTACCGGGCGGCTTCTCTCTTTTTTCAGCATTGCGGTATGGAGGGGGAGGGGCTGACGCTTTCTCTGCGAAAGCACATTCCCACCCGGGCCGGAATGGGCGGCGGCAGCGCCGACGCCGCAGCGGTGCTGGTCGGACTTGATCGCCTTTATGAAACGAAGCTGGGGCTTCCGGTTTTGTTGGAGCTGGGGGCAAAGGTGGGGGCCGACGTCCCCTTCTGTATTCAGGGCGGAACCTGCCGCTGCACGGGAATGGGGGAGATCCTGAAGCCGGTTTCTCCTTTGCCGGACTGCTTTCTGGTGATCTGCAAGCCTCCCACGGGGATGAGCACTCCAAGAGCCTACGCCGTTTTAGATCAGTATCCCCTTTCCGATAAACAGGCCACGCCGCAGATGCTGGAAGCCTTGCAGGCAGGGGAGCTGCGTCAAATTGGAAAAAGCCTGGGAAACCGGTTTGATGAAACCATGAAGCTTTCTCAGGTGCGTGCCATTAAAAGACTGATGCTGTCCGCCGGAGCCTTTGGTGCCATGATGACAGGCAGCGGCTCCGCCGTATACGGTATTTTTGATAAGGTGGAAAAAGCAAAACGCTGTATGCGCCTGTTGGAGCGCAAGGGCGAGGTCTTCCTTTCCCGGCCACGCCCCTGCGGCGTGGAGGAATAATCTTCCAAAGTTCTTAAAACAAGAAAATCTCCCGGCTTATAGCCGGGAGATTTTTGTGCGTTTAATAGAGACTTTTACCCGTTCCTTTTCCTCCGGCAGCGGAGCAGGATCGCGGCAAGGAGCAGGAGGAGTCCGCCAACGAGCAGAGCGGGACGAAGGCCGGGAATGTAATCCTGCCCGTTGGGGGCAATGCAGAAAGCTTCCAGTCCCCATTCCTTCATGCGCTCCCGCCCGGTCATATTGCAAAGGATGAAATACAGCACCGGAACCAGGTAAGCTGCGGGCAGGTTTTCCCACAGGGCATAGCACAACGCCCCCAGGCCACCTAAAAACAGGGAACAGGAAACCGCTTCGCTCCACAGGCCGGAGGAAATTTCACAGTGAAGCAGGCTCAAAACCAGTAAAGCGCCGGCAGGCAGAGCCAGCAGAAAAAGAATTCCGCAGACTGCCCGCACGCTGAAAATCAGGGCAAGAGGCGTGGCGCGCATGCGAATCACGTCCAGCGTGTCTCTGTCCTGCTCTGGCAGAAACAGAGGCGTGAGCAGGAGGATTCCGGTGAGCGGAAGAAAAGTCAGGAAAAAGAAAAGGGTGTCGTCTCTCTCCCAATAACAGGGCCACATGATGAGAAACGCTCCTGTCAGAAGACCCAGGGAAAGCAGGAGATGGGGCGGCAGATTATTCTTCACGCAAATCTTTGCCACGGGAAATACGCGTTTTGAAAGCGTCAAGGGACATCCACCTGCCTTTCCGTTTTTGTTCCAAGATCAGGGCGGAAAGCCCTACAAGAGCCAGGGCTATGGCGGTGTAAAGCAGCCTGTTTGCCAAAAGGTCTCCAAAATTTCCCTGGAACACATCCGCCCCCATCAGGGTATTGTGCCGGGGCATCAGGACAAAGCCGCCATAGCCGCCATCCATTTCCCGCATTCCCCGGTTCAGGTCTACAAACCAGAGGGCCAGAACAGCGATAAGCCCCATTGGCGTGTCGGTAAGCTCTGTGAAAACAAGGCCCAGAGAGCAGGAAAACAGCACCGTGGGAAGGATCCAGCCCAGGGTATATTTGCAGTAGGCCAGCAGGTCGATCTGCTCTCCGGCGTACAGCAGCGCGCTGCGAACGGTGTCGATCCCCGCCAGAAGCAGTACAGGAACCATGGAAAGCAGCACCGCCGCTCCGTATCTCGTCAGGGTAAGCCTTAGGGAGGAAACCCGCCTGACCCAGATTAGATCCTGCATTTTGGCCCGGCGATCCCGCAGGGCCTCCGATACCATGAGAAAGGCGGGGAGAAAAGCGCAGAAAATCGTCATGTAGTCGCAGAAAAGCCGGGCGTGAGCGCCGGTAAACCGGTCTATATCCCGGGCGGCCTCATATTCCGCCAGTGCGTCTTCGTAGGTTTTTACATCAAAAGCAAAATGAGAAAGGCGTTCCGCCTGATAATCGGTTCCGCCGCCCAGCAGCCTGTCGGCCTCATTCATCAGTTCCTGGAATGTTTCAAAGGACAACCCCTCTGCCGGAGAAAGCTTCCCAGTATTTTGAGGCTCCGCGGTAGTCATGGTGCCGTCTGAGCTCATGATAACCCCAACGCCCACCTCAAAATTCCAGTTTTTGCTGTTGGCAAGAATTTTTTCCTTTGGAACCCCGGAAAGCTGGGAAAGCAGCTCGGCCATTTTGTCCTGCTCCGGTTCTCCCAGCCTTACGTTGCGGAGAAAGCCCCAGGGATAGGTGACATAGCGGTTCTCGGCAAATTCCTGGGTCAGGCTGTTCAGCGCCCCCTGCATGATCAGCTCCGGGTTGCGGGAGTGCACCAGACCATAGCTTTCCTGCCCCGGCTGGGGTTCGGTGATTTTTTTGCCCTCACTCAGGTACAGGTCCATCTGGCTCTGGTAGAAAATCAGCAAACTGAGAGCCAGCAGCAGAAAGGGGATGGAAAACGCCCCCTTTTTCAGCTCCTTCCAAAACACGGTCAGCCCTCCTTCCCGCCGTGGATACAGGCAAGGTACGCCCGCTCCATGTTGGATTCTCCGGTAGCTTCCAGAAGAGCCTTCACCGTGCCAGCGTAGCGCAGCCTGCCGCCGTCTAAAATGGCCAGGTTCTCACAGGCTTCTTCAATATCGCTGACGATATGGGTGGAAAGCAGCACGGTCTTTTCTTTGGCAAGCTCCTGAAACAGCTCCCGAAACCGTACCCGCTCCTCCGGGTCCAGCCCGGCGGTGGGCTCGTCGGCAATGATGATCTGCGGGTCGTGGAGCAGGGCCTGGGCAATGCCCAGACGGCGTTTCATACCGCCGGACAGGGCCTTCACCCGCTTTCCCGCCTGCTCCGTCAGGTTTACCTGCTCTAAAAGCGCGGCGATTCGCCTGCGGCGCAGGGACTTTTCCATGCCGGAAAGCACGCCCAAATAATCTAAAGCGTCCCGCACGGTCATAGAGGGGTAGAGGGAAAATTCCTGAGGCAGATAGCCCGTCATCTCCCGAACCCTGGCGGCCTGAGAGACCGGCACCCCTCCTACGGTGATCTCTCCGCTTTTGGGGGTGAGCAGTGTGCAAAGGGTTTTCATCAAAGTGGTTTTCCCCGCTCCGTTTCTCCCCAGCAGGCCAAACATGCCCTGGGGGATCACAAAGCTCACATCAATGAGCGCTTCCTTTTTCCCATAGCTTTGGCTCAAATGTGAAATTACAATTTCTCCATTCACAAAAAACACATCCTTTCTGAGCTTTTCATCAGAATACAGGATGTGTTTCAAATTTTTTTCAACTGGGATTTGCAGCAATAAAAAGCGCAGCAGCGCAGAAAAGTTTAACTATTATTACAAATTTACA
>CAMVYG010000214.1 GCA_947171615.1 uncultured Clostridia bacterium | reverse complement strand
GCCCGCTGATCCCCATTCATTCCAGTGAAGAAACAGGCCTTTGAGCAGGGCTTGTTCCAAGATAGTATTATTCTATATTTTCTAAAAAAGGAGAATTTGTATGAAAAGAGTAGGTATTCTCACCAGCGGCGGCGACTGCCAGGGCTTAAATGCGGCGATTCGCGGCGTTGCCAAGGGGCTTTATGAAGAGTTCGGCGACAATGTGGAGATCTACGGGATCAAGGACGGCTACAAAGGCTTGATTTTCGGAGAGTACAAGCTGATGAAGGAATCTGATTTCTCCGGGATCCTTACTCTGGGCGGCACTTTACTCGGCACTTCCCGCCAGCCCTTCAAGACCATGCGGGTGATCGATGAAAACAGCGTGGATAAGGTCAAGTCCATGAAGGACAACTACAAGAAAATGAAGCTGGACTGCCTTGTGATCTTAGGCGGCAACGGCACTCAAAAAACCGCTAACCTTCTTCGGGAAGAAGGCTTAAATGTGATCCACCTGCCCAAAACCATTGACAACGATATTTGGGGTACGGACATTACCTTCGGTTTTCACAGCGCTGTGGAAATTGCAACCGATGTGATCGACTGTATTCACACCACCGCCACCTCCCATGGAAGAATTTTTATTGTAGAGGTCATGGGCCATAAGGTAGGCTGGCTGACCCTCTCCGCCGGTATTGCAGGAGGCGCAGACGTCATTTTGCTGCCGGAGATTCCCTATGATATCAATAAGATCGCCAAAACTCTGAACAACCGCATTGAAAAGGGAAAGAAGTTCTCTATTCTGGCAGTTGCTGAAGGGGCCATTTCCAAGGAGGAAGCCGCGCTTTCCAAGAAAGAATTCAAGAAAGCCAGAGCTGACTTTAAGCATCCCTCCATTGTTTACCGCATTGCGGAAGAATTGCAGGAGAAGATCGACAATGAGATCCGTGTGTGCGTACCCGGCCATTTCCAGCGGGGCGGCAGCCCTTGTGCTTATGACCGTGTGCTCTGCACCCGGCTGGGCGCTACGGCGGCACGCTTTATCAAAGAAAAGCGTTTTGGTGTGATGGTAGGTGTGGTAAACGGAGAAACTGTTCCCGTTCCCCTGCAGGATGTTGCCGGTAGGCTGAAGTCTGTTCCCGTGGATTGCAGTGAAATTCAGGCGGCAAGGCAAATCGGCATCAGCTTTGGAGACTGATTTATTTTACAGAGCGTTCTGGAACGCCTCTCAACAACAGCAATACCCCGTAAAATGATAAAATGTAAAGGAAGGAAATCATTATGAAATTCTCAGTAAGTCTGTACAGCTTTTTCAAATCTATCCGCAGCGGAGCTTTGACTCCCATGGAGTGCATTGCAAAAGCAAAGGAATTAGGTTTTGACGCCATTGAGGTCGTAGACTTTGTTAATGCAGACTGTTCCCCGGAGGAAATGCCCCAGCGCGCAAAGGAGATTCGGGCGGAAGCAGACAAATACGGTCTGGAAATCTCCTCCGTTGCGATCGGCGCTGATTTTCTAAACGGCTCTGACGGCAACACCGCAAAAGAAGTAGAGCGGGTCAAGGGCTATGTGGACTTTGCAGCGGCCCTGGGAGCTCCCAGAATGCGTCATGACGTCACACAGGGATTTCCCAAAGGTTCCGGAAAGTGCGGCAGCTATGACAGCGTGATCCCCCTGCTGGTAGAGCCGATCCGTGAGGTGGCCGAATATGCCGCTTCTAAGGGCGTAATGACCATGACGGAAAACCACGGCTTCTTTTCCCAGGATTCCGAGCGCGTGGAAAAACTCTATAATGCGGTCAATCATCCGAATTTTGCCTTGCTCTGCGACATAGGAAACTTTATGTGCGCCGATGAAAATCCTGCGCTGGCAGTGGCCAGAGTAGCGCCGTACACCAAATATGTCCACGCGAAAGACTTTGTGCTAAAAAGCTTTTACGATGCTGATCCCGGAGAAGGAGCTTTCCAGACCAGAGCGGGAAATTACCTTCGCGGCACGATCATCGGCCATGGCAACGTGCCTGTAAAGCAGTGCCTGCACACCTTGAAGGCCGCCGGGTATGACGATACCATTGCCATTGAATTTGAAGGCATGGAAGATTCCGTAGAAGCAGTGCGTATTGGCCTTGCCAACTTGAAGCGGTACTGGGAAGAGGTATAAAGCTTCAACTTGAACTTTTATACGAAAAAAGAAAGTGAGTGTTAGCATGCTGCGTTTTGGCACAGTGGGTTCCGGGTGGATCACCGATGAATACATACACGGCGCAAAGGACAGCGGACTGTGGGAGCTGACCGCCGTTTATTCCCGCTCCCGGGAACGTGGAGAAGCCTATGCCGCAAAGCACGGTGCGAAGAATGTTTTCACCGATTTGGAAGAATTCGCCAATTCTCCCGATATTGATGCTGTTTATGTGGCAAGTCCCAATGCGTTTCATTATAGCCAGTGCAAGCTGCTTTTAGAGCACGGAAAGCATGTGATCTGTGAAAAGCCCTTGTGCGCCCAGGCGTATAAGGTGCGTGAGCTGCAAAGCATTGCAGAGAAGCAGGGGCTGATCTTTCTGGAAGCTATCATGTATCTTCACCTTCCCCAAAGAAAGGTTTTGGAGGACGCTTTGAGCAGGATCGGTAAGATCACCATGGTTAAACTGGATTTTTGCCAGCGCTCCTCAAAGCTGGACGCCTATCTTGCCGGAGATCTGCCCAATATCTTTAACCCGCAGCTTGAAACCGGCGCCCTCATGGACTTGGGCGTTTACTGCGTCTACCCTGCCCTGGCTCTGTTCAGCAGGCCGGAAAAAATCCATACGGACGCCTTTTCTACCACCAGCGGCCTGGACGGCGGCGGGGTTCTTACCCTGCATTATCCTGAAAAGCTGGTCACCCTTACCTACTCTAAAATGGGTCAGGCCGGAGCAAACAGTGATTTTCAGGGCACTGACGGAACTGTCCGGGTAGATTCCATATCCCGGCTGGCCGGGATATCCCTTTGGCACAAGGACAAAACCATAGAAACCCTGTATGGCGATACAGATGAGAAATTTCAACTGATGGGCTGGGAAGCAAAGGACTTTTACCGCTATATTACAGAGCCGGAGGCTTCCCAGGAAGAATACCTTCGCTGCACCGCCCTGAGCTTAGAGGTTTCAGAATTGATGGAGAACGTCAGAGGCCAACTGAATATCAAATTCCCTAGTGATCTATCCAGTTAAAAGCAGCAAATTTATACCCTGCACAGACGGTAAAAGAAAGGCGTCCCGGATTGGGACGCCTTCCTTTGTATGAACCGTACATATTATAGACTACGAAACAGGCAGGATACTTTTCTATATCGTTTATCGCCGGGCTCACTCAGAAACAACTTCGCTGCTTTCAACATCGCTATCCTCATTGACATAAGTGATCTGATCTCCAATTTGCAGGAACACATAGCGGTCATAAAGCTTAGTAATTGTTGCTGTCAAATCTGTTTCATCATCCCTCAGTACAAATGCTTGAACCAATTCCGCTAAAGCCTCATCTTCGATCTCCTCTTTCTCCTGCAATGATGCTATTGTCTGGCCGGCGAATCTGGATTTAGCAAGATTCTCAATTTTTCGCTGTGTCATCCATGCGATCAATTCATCCTGTGTAAGCCCAATTTGCGAACAAAATTCCAGATTTTCTTCCAGATTTGCCTGAAATGATTCCGTCTCTGAAATAAAGATGTCTTCCATCTCTTCTTCAGAAGGATAAAGCCCTAACTCTTTGGCTTGTTCAAAAGTATAGAGATCTCGGGCTATCGCAAAAATGGCTTCCTCTTCCGTCTTTTTTGGGTTTTGTTTGGCCTGATCCATTGCGTGCATATAACTGACTTGATCCTGTGTAATGGAGATATCTTTATAATATCCAACTATTGTCTGCTTCTCGGAATCAGAAATTTCTGAATCAAAGGGAATATCCGTTGCTTGTTCATTGGAATCAAAAGTTGCTATACTGAACGAAATATCTCCATTGTGCATTTTCTTGTAAAGCTGCGCAGCAGTTCGATGAGCTTCTATGATGTCGCTTTCCGCACCACTGGCGGAAAACACGGCAATAGAAACACAAACTCCCAAAATCACAATCAGAGTAATAAAGAGTATAATCT
>CAMVYG010000213.1 GCA_947171615.1 uncultured Clostridia bacterium | reverse complement strand
GTTATTGGCCTTATCCACCAGCATGGCAAAGGCTTCTGATTTTGTCAGGTTGTTGTAAAAGGCGGTGTTCTTCGGCACCACATAGCCATAGCCCACTGTAGGATTGCCGGAAGCGATCACATCGTCTTTGATTTCCGACACCAAGCCTTCAAAGTTGGCAACGAGACACAGCCCCTGAGTGGTTGCACGGCGTTCTCCGGCGGCGGTGGTGTTGACATTTTCCTCATTGGCACGGACAAATACGGTGAAATCCTTATAGTCGGAAGCGCCGCTGGCTGCTGCCCGGACAGTATAGGTACCCGCTGCCGAAAACGACACGGATTTTTTGAACACCCGCACAGCATTAGTGGGCAGACCGTGCTCGGAATTCCGGGATTCCGTGGTATAGCTGCTGGTGGTATAGCTGCCCTTGGCAGGCCCGGCGGTAATGGTAAATGCCACGGAATTCCGGCTGGTATCCGTAACAGCCACCAGATCAAAGCTTTGACCCTTTACCGCTGAATTCTCCCCGGCATAGGCATAACGCACCGATTCCGGCGCAGTAACCGTAACCGTGCAGGAAGCCTTGTTCTGCCCACTCGCGTCGGAGAATGTCAAGGTTGTGGTACCGGGCTTTTTGCCATATACCATAGCGCCGTGTTCCCGGCTGCCATAGCTGACAGTATAGCCCACGACTGCTACGGAGGGATCGGAACTGGACCAGCTCATGGCATTCATTCCGGAGGTTACGGAAGCGTCCAGCCGCGCAGTCTGATACTGGCGCAAGGAAAGGCTGGAAGCGGAAAGCTTTGCCCCGGAGGCAGCGCCCGGCGTATAGATCACCACATAAGGATCGTCAGAGGAACCGGAATGCACAAATCCGGTTGTTCCGTTGGCTGTTTTCACACCCAGCCAGGGAAGACTGGAAACATTGGTAACCGTGAGGATCGTACCCGAAGTCAAAACAGTGATCACCGAAGAATCCGTGGTGCTTTGCGAACGAAGGTTCAACCCGCCGCTGGCCACCACCTGCACAGACTGCCCCACCGCAAAGTTGGTATCCCCCGGTGTGGGAGATGGAGACGGGGACGGAGAAGGAGCGTCTACCGGCTCCGCCGCCTCCCAAATTTGCAGACGGGCCCAATGGTTCTTGGGAACATCGCGAAATTTTTCCGTGTCACGATCTGCCGCAAAGCCCTCTCCAAGCCGCCCTAAGGCGGTATTCATCACTGTTACCGCCTCGCAGCGCTTGATGGGATCATTGGGCCGAAAACAGCCGGTACCCTTATCTCCCTGGATCCATCCCATGGAAGAAGCGTTAATAATATATTTTTCCGCCCAATGGCCTTCCGTGTCAATAAACGGAGATTCCTCATCGCTTTCCTCCATGGAAAAGCATTGAGACAACGCCGTGACAAATTCCGCCCGGGTAATGGTTTTATTCGGCAGGAAGGTGCCGTCCTTATAGCCGGAAAGAACTCCGGCCTTTGCCAGAGAATTGACTGCTGTGCCATACCATATGCTGAGCTTTACATCGCTGAACTGAGATTCCGATACCGGAGGCTTTGAAGCCAGCAAATTGTACAGCATCTGTGCCACCTCGGCTCTGATCATCCTGGCCTCAGGCTTAAACAGTGCACCCTGATAGCCGTTCATATATGGCTCATGGCCTCCCATTACCAGCAGAGGATTGGCCGCCGCCTGTGTTTCCTCATTTTCCTTCAGCTCAGCTTCTTCCTCTTCTTCTCCTTCAGCGGGAGCTTCAGAAGGCTCCGGCGTAACAGAAGGCTCCGGAGAGGGCTCTTCCTGTTCCGGCTCAGTCTCCGGCACGGAAGAAAAAACATCTTCCTCCGGGAAGGAAACCGCTTCCCCCTCTTCCGCAAAAACACCGAGAGGAGCAGACAGGCATAAAAGAAGTGCAACCAGGAACGCCATTACTCTTTTTTCAAATCGTTTCACAGTATCCCTCCAAAAAAATCTTTAGACGTTTACATAAAACACTTTCATTATACAGGAACTATGACAAAATTGCAATCTTTTCCGGGAAATTCACAAAAAAAGGAAAGCCCTGAGCGCATTTCGCCTTTCAGAGCTTTCCTCTATTGCGTCACTATACTATTGGGAGTTTACAGCTTTTCCACCAGAGCTTTGGTATCTCTTGCGATAACCAGCTCCTCATTGGTGGGGATCACATAAACTTCAATGGAGGAATCGGGAGTGGAGATCTTCCCTTCCTTCCCGTGGATCATTTCCTCATTGAGCTTTTCGTTGATTTTTACGCCCATAAAGCCCAGCGCCTTGCATACGGCAGAGCGGTGACGGGGTTGATTTTCGCCGATCCCGGCAGTAAAGACCATGGCGTCGCAGCCGCCCAGCGTAACCAGATAGCCGCCTACAAACTTGGAGATCTGATACTCCAGAATGTCCTGAGCCAGCTTGGCTCTGGGGTTGCCGGAATTGGCCGCTTCTGTTACATCCCGGTCATCACTGGAGACACCGGAAACACCCAGCAAACCGGATTTCTTGTTGAGAACCTGATCCATCTCGGCAGGAGAAAGATGCTCCTTCTCCATGATAAAGGTAACTACCGAAGGATCCAGAGCGCCGGTACGGGTGCCCATCATAAAACCGTCCAGCGGAGTAAGGCCCATGCTGGTATCCACGCACTTGCCGTGATCCACCGCGGAAATGGAAGAGCCGTTGCCCAGATGGCAGGTAATGATCTTCAGCTCCTCCGGTTTCTTGCCCATAAGCTCCGCGCAGCGGGCGGTCACATAGCGGTGAGAGGTGCCGTGAGCGCCGTAGCGGCGCACGCCGTACTTTTCATAGTACTCATAGGGAACGTTGAACATATAGGCCTTGGGGGGCATGGTGGAGTGGAAGGAGGTGTCAAACACCACCGCTTCCGGAACCTTGTCTCCAAACAAATTCCGGCAGGCGCGAATTCCCTGCACATGGGCTTTGTTGTGCAGCGGCGCCAGAGGGATCAGGCTTTCAATGCCCTCGATCACCTTTTCATCTACCAGCACAGATTCGCTGAACAGCGCGCCGCCCTGCACCACGCGGTGACCAATGGCGGATACCTCATCCAGACTTTTCAGCACGCCGTACTGCAGATCGATCAAAGCGTCCTTCACCTGCAAAAAGGCCGCGGTATGATCCTGCATATCCACATCCTTATGAAGTTCTCTGCCGTCCTCCGTCTTGTGGGTAAACACCCCGGCCTCCATGCCGATCCTTTCGCAGTTCCCCTTGCACAGCATTTTTTCGGTGTCCATGTCGATCAGCTGATACTTCAGAGAAGAACTGCCTGCGTTGATAACGAGAATTTTCATGTCCTGCCTCTTCCTTTCTAAAACCTCACAGCCGGGCTTTCCCCGGGAGAATTAAATTTTTGCACGATCCCTTGCCATCGGGGACCGATTGCGGTAAGATAAGCTGGCGGGGAGTTCCACTGCCCCTTAAAGCCCCGGCATTTTCCGGGTTCTGGAAAACGCCGTGTTTATTTTAGTACATTTCAAAGCCAAATTCAAGGAGTTTCCGGGAAAATGCCAGAGAAAACAAGAAAAAAACAGAGAATTGCCGCCGTGATCTGTGAATTGAATCCCCTGCACTACGGGCATGAAGCATTGTTTCGGCATGTAAAACAGCATGCAAAGGGGCTGGTATGTATTCTCAGCGGCAATTTTGTACAGCGGGGAGAGCCTGCTGTTTTAGACAAATGGAGCCGCTGCCGTCTTGCGCTGGAAGCCGGCGCCGACCTGGTGATAGAGCTTCCCCTGCCCTGGGCCTGCGCCGGAGCGGAGCGCTTTGCAGCAGGCGGTGTTCACCTGGCTGCCGCCCTGGGAGCTGTAGAGCTTCTTGCCTTCGGCAGTGAGATCACCGATGGGCCCATGCTGAAAAAAATTGCGGAGGCATTGCTCTCCCCGGAATTTTCCCAAAGGCTTCAAACCCTTCCCGACACAGGAGAGCCCTTTGCCCGCCGCCGGGAAGCCGTTCTCACAGATCTGCTGGGGCCGGAGGTTCTTCCCTTTCTTCGCTCTCCCAACGCTGTTCTGGGCATTGAATACCAGAAAGCTTTACTGCGGGAAAAAAGTGATATGGTTCCTCTGGTTTTTCCCCGGCAGGGTGCAGGGCACGATCGGGAAGGAC
>CAMVYG010000212.1 GCA_947171615.1 uncultured Clostridia bacterium | reverse complement strand
CTGTAGTAGAGTGTACATCAGCCGAACCGGCAAAGGCTGCTATTCTCTTTCAGGCCGACCATCTATCTCCGGGACTTCACGACTTACTTCTCTCCCTCTCCTCTTCCTCCGGCAACGGTGAAGCACCAAAAAGAATCGCTGTTGCCGGGGCTGAGATCCTTCAGAATATTGATCTCGCCGCTGAAGCCTCCTGCGTCCTGGAAATAGACGACAGCGATCTTTGCTCCACGACTGCCTCTTTTCAGTTTTCCAGGGAATGGGAAACACTCACGGAGCAGGAAGGCCTGTACCTTGCAGGCGCTCATACAACTGGCAGCCCGGGAGCAAAAGCCGACATTGCCTTTAATGGAATACAGCTGGAGCTATACGGGAGCAAAGGAAAGGACCAGGGCGAATTCGCTGTTTCCCTGGATGGCAGGCCTCTCGCCCACATAGACTGCCGCAGCGACAGCAGTCTTTCCAACATTCTGCTTTTCCGCACTCCCGTTGCAGACAGCGGCAAACATCTTCTTTCCGTACAGGTAATAAGCGGTGAGATCGTTCTTGACCGTGTCTCTGTTTTGACCTCAAATATCTCGCCGCTTTCTCCTGTTCTTCACAGCGGGACCATTCATCAAACCATAGAAAGCTTTGGCGCTTCCAGCGGATGGACTATCGATCCGATTTGCAGCAACTGGACAGAGGAAAATAAAAACAGGCTGGCGGATCTTCTCTATTCCCAGGACAAGGGCATCGGCCTTTCCTGCTTCCGGTTCGATCTGGGAGCGGGAAGCCGTCTCAGCGATAAAGAGCGCATCAGGGACGAATGGCTCTGGCGCGCAACAGACTGCTTTATCTCCGCCCCGGATGCAGATTTTTCCGCCGACAACCAGCAAGGCCAGCAGTGGATGATGCGGGCTGCTCAAAAGCGGGGCGTTGAACAGTATGTGGCCTATGTGCACAGCCCTCCCTTCTGGCTGACCAAAAACGGACATACCCAGTGCGATCCCGACACGGGAAGCACCAATCTGATCTCAGGAGGAGAACGCCCCTTCGCGGCATATCTTACAACCATTCTGGAAGGCCTTGAAAAACTGGGCTTGTCCTTTCAGTTTATCAGCCCCGTGAACGAATGCGGTTGGGTTTGGGAATATCCCGGCGTACACGAGGAAGGCTGCCGGATGAGCTTTGAAGATATCAGGCAGGTAAACCGGGCGCTTTCCGAAGAGCTGAAGAGGCGGGGCCGAAAGGAGCAGCTTTTAGGCCCGGAATCGGAGACCATTGACCATCTCACGGATTTCCTGGAGTATTTCTCCGGGGATAAAAAAGCGCTGAAGGAGCTGAACGGCCGTGTAAGCGCCCACTCCTATTTTACAGATCTTTTTGAAAAGCAGGGGATCGCTTCCAGGCAGAAAACGGCAAAAGCGCTGAAAGACCACCCGGAACTGCGATATTGGCAAACTGAATTCTGCTTTATGGGAACCGGTCGCGGGGAAACACGGGATTACGGCATGACCCCTGCTTTGTGGCTTGCCCGCACCGTACACTATGACCTAGTGCTGCTGAACGCCTGCGCCTGGCACTGGTGGCTCTCGGTTTCCCCGGGGGATTTTCACTGGAAGGACGGCCTCGTCTATACCAATTGGAGAAAAAAGGGCGATGAGGAAACTGCCATTCCTTCAAAAATGTTGTGGGGGCTTGGGAATTTCAGCAAATTTATCCGCCCGGGTGCTGTGCGGATCGGACTTGACGGAATCGAGGCAAGCAATGAATTTCTCGCCTCGGCCTATCAAAATACCGACGGCAGCATTGTCACCGTATGGATCAACTGCTCCTGTCAGGAAAGGCTGGTAAAAACCGACAGGCTCGTGACAGACAAAAATAACTGTTCCGTGTATCTGACCGATGACGGGGAAGGACACGATTTGAGCCTGGAAAACCAGTTGATGGAGAATGGGCTTCTTCACATCCCCGGGCGGTCTATCGTTACGGTAATGGAACAATAGAAAACGGCAGACAGCGCCAAATACCGGGCAGCGCAAAGCCCTGCTCCGGATATGATATACAATCAGAAAGGATGGTCATACATGAAATTTTCAGTTTGTACAGACGCGGTATTCCAAAACACAGATACCGTTTCCGCCATGCATCAGGTAAAGGAATGCGGCATCGACGCCATCGAATTTTGGGGCTGGTGGGATAAGGATATTGACGCTATCAATACAGCCCGCAAAGAATGGAAGATGACCGTGGCCGCTTTCTGCACCCAATTTATCAGCTTGACAGATCCTTCCCAGCGACAGAGTTATCTTGAGGGACTTAGAGAAACGATGGAAGTCGCCCGACTTCTGGACTGCAAACACATCATCTCTCAGGTTGGGCAGGATACCGGAGCACCCCGTGAAGAGCAGCGTGCCAGTATTATCGCTGGGCTGAAGGAATGCGTGCCCCTTCTGAAAGAATGGGATATCACCCTGGTAATAGAGCCGCTGAACCTGCGGCACGACCATGCCGGATACTATCTTTCCACCTCGGAAGAAAGCGCTGAGATAATCGATGCGGTGAACGACTCTCACGTGCGTCTTTTATATGACTGTTACCATCAGCAGATCACAGAGGGCGACATTATCTGCCACATAAACCAGTTGGGAGAGAGGATCGGCCATGTTCACACAGCAGGAAATCCAGGGCGGCACGAGCTGGATCGCGGCGAAATGTACTACCCTGCTATTTTCACAGCGCTGGAGGAACAAAAATTCAGCGGCTATGCGGGACTTGAGTACTTTCCCAGGGAAGCTCCCGAGGAAGGGCTGCGCCGCCTGAAAAGCCTGTAAATCTTGACTTTTAGCCTTACGTGAAGTATCATAATATCACAAAATCAGCCTATTTAAGAGAGGATATAAAAGCATGCCCATCGTCACCATGGCAGACGTAGCCAAAGAGGCAGGTGTTTCTGCTACGACTGTGGCTCGTGCCATCAATAACAGCGGATACGTTTCTGAAAGCAACCGCAAAAAAATACTGGAAATCGTTGAGCGGCTGGGCTATGTGCCCAACCGTCTTGCCAGCGGACTGAAAAATCAGTCCAGCTATATTATTGGAAATATTGTTCCGTTCTCACCAGTCAATCTGTATTTTAACCAGGTGACGGAAGCTTTGTCGGTAGAGGCTGAGAAATTTGGCTATCACTTGATTTCCGTGTTTTCCGATGGCGGTGAAACCCATGAACGTAAAGCTCTGGAGGGCTTAGTGAGCCAATCTGTGGACGCCGTTATTTTTACCGCGGGAGTTCATATTTCACCGAAAAATGTCGAATGGCTGTTGAAAATGGGCATCCCGGTATTGATGATCGAAAGAACGAATTCTGTTTTGGGGATCGATAAGGTTCTTTTGGATAATTTTGGCGGAAGTTACCAGGCTGTCCACCACCTGATTGAGATGGGGCATACAAAAATAGGCTTTATCGGAAGTGAAACCTACGGTACAACGGAACAACAGCGCATAGACGGTTATTACCAGGCTATGAAAGACACGGGGCTTGTCTGCAAGCCGGAATGGGAAGCTCTGTTCCCCTCCTATGTTCCGGCCTATGGCTTCGAGGGCGCAAAGCAGCTTTTGTCCTGTGAAGACCGCCCCACTGCTATTTTCGCTTCTTCCGATATGTACGCCAGCGGCCTGCTGCAATACACCCACTCCAAAGGGATCTCCATTCCCGATGATATTTCCGTGGTAGGCTTTGACAACACCTTATCAGAATATTTATCTCCCGCCTTGACCACCATCGGGATCCCGGTTTGGGAGATCGGAAAATCTGCCATCAAACTACTGATGGAACGAATTCAAAACAAGAGATCCATCGGCGTATCCATGTGCTATAATCTTTCCCTGGTAGATCGGGGAACCGTGAAAGATCTGACCAAAAAGAAATGAAGCCTCTGCCTGACCGAAGAAAATTTTCCGCACATAAAATTTTCCCTGCTTCCGGTATTGACAACTTTCAAAACCGGTGCTATAATAGTCAAGCACTCAACGAAGTGCAAGATGCGGATCAGCTTAATTGCCCGCCTCGGGGGTTCCGCCCGTGTAAAAATACAGAACATATATGAGCAGGTATGGCGGAATTGGCAGACGCGTATGGTTCAGGTCCATATGGGGGCAACTC
>CAMVYG010000211.1 GCA_947171615.1 uncultured Clostridia bacterium | reverse complement strand
CCCTCTGCTCCGGCAGAAACTCCATACAGTCCATAGGTAATTTTATAGAGAGCCATTTCGTTCATTTCTTTTCCCCTTCTTTTCTTCTCTTAATACATTCATTATAGCCACTTATTTCAAAATTATCAAGCGATATAATAACCGCACCCCCTGCCCAGTTTCCCGGACAAGGGGGTGCGAATTCTTTATAAAAAATCTTGCCGCTGAAAGCTTACTCAGCCAGCTTCTTCAGCTTGGCATACTTCTCAGTTGCATATTTCTCCGCATCGGCAAAGAGCTTCTCTGCGCGATCCGGGAAGGAACGGGTCAGGCTGTTATAACGAACCTCGCCCATGATGAAGTCACGGTAAGAAGCGGAAGGCTCCTTGCTATCCAGCTGGAAGGGGTTCTCGCCAGCCTCAGCACGGCGGGGATCGAAGCGGAAGTTATGCCAGTAACCGGCGGTAACTGCCTTCTTCTCCTCCAGCTGAGAAACACCCATGCCGCCCTTGATACCATGGTTGATACAGGGAGCGTAAGCCAGGATCAGAGAAGGTCCATCATAGCTCTCAGCCTCGGCAAAGGCCTTGATGCACTGGTTCATATCGGCGCCCATAGCCACCTGAGCCACATACACATAGCCATAGCTCATGGCGATTGCCGCCAGATCCTTCTTCTTCTGAGCCTTACCGGTAGCGGCAAACTGTGCTACAGAGCCGGTGGGAGTGGACTTACTGGCCTGGCCGCCGGTATTGGAATACACCTCGGTGTCGAACACCAGAATATTGATGTTCTCGCCGGAAGCAATGGCGTGATCCAGTCCGCCGAAGCCAATGTCATAGGCCCAGCCGTCGCCGCCCAGGATCCACATGGACTTCTTTGCCAGAAAATCCTTATCCTTCAGGATCTCCTTGGCCTTGTCGCAGCCGCACTTCTCCAGAGCGGCAATATAGGCCTCGGCAGCGGGTCCGTTTGTCTTGCTGTCTCTCATGGTATCGATCCAGGCCTTACCGGTCTCCTTTACATCGGCGGGAGTGTTTTCCCCGGCGATCAGGTTCTCGGTGAGCTCCTGGAGACGGCCGCGCACGGCGTTCTGTGCCAAGGTCATGCCCAGACCGAACTCGGCATTGTCTTCAAACAGGGAGTTCTGCCAGGCGGGGCCGTGACCCTTCTTGTTCACGGTGTAAGGCGTGGCAGGAGCGGAGCCGCCCCAAATGGAGGAACAGCCGGTAGCGTTGGCAATATACATCTTATCGCCGAAGAGCTGAGTAGCCAGCTTGGCATAAGGTGTTTCGCCGCAGCCGCCACAAGCGCCGGAGAACTCCAGCAGGGGCTGCTTGAACTGGCTGCCCTTTACGGAAGTCTCCTTGAACTTCTCGGCAACTGCTTCCTTAGCGGGCAGGTCAATACCGTAATTGAACACAGCCTGCTGAGGACGCTGAGAATCGATGGGAGACATTTTGAGAGCCTTTTCCTTGGCGGGGCAGGTGGTCACGCAGGAGCCGCAGCCCGTGCAGTCCAATGTGGAAATGACCATGGCGAAGTTCATGCCGGGTACGCCGGTCATGGGCTTTGCCTTGGTGCCCTCGGGAGCGTTCTTCAGTTCCTCATCGGTCATGGCGATGGGACGAATAACGGCATGGGGGCACACATAAGAGCACTGGTTACACTGAATGCAGTTATCAACGATCCACTCGGGAACGTCTACCGCCACACCGCGCTTCTCATAAGCGGCCGTCCCCTGGGGAGAGGTGCCGTCAGCGTAGTTTTCAAAGGTGGAAACAGGCAGATCCTTGCCGTGGAAGGAGTTTACGGGATAAACCACATTGTTCACATAGTCAACCAGATCCTGACGGCTGCCGGTGGCGATCTTCTTCTTGGAATCGTCTGCGGCGTTCTTCCAGTCGGCGGGAACCTCTACCTTCACATAGCCGGTAGCGCCGGCGTCAATGGCATCGTGGTTCATCTTGACCACGGCCTCGCCCTTCTTGCCATAGGACTTGGTGGCGGCGTCCTTCATATACTGAATGGCGTCTGCCTCGGGAATGATCTTGGCAATGCTGAAGAAAGCGGACTGCAGCACGGTGTTGATGCGGGTGCCAAGACCGATCTCCTTGCCGATCTTGAAGCCGTCAATGGTATAGAAGTTGATGTCATTGTCGGCAATATACTTCTTCACCTTGCCGGGCAGGCGCTCGTTGAGCTCAGCGGCGTCCCAGGCGCAGTTCAGCAGGAAGCTGCCGCCCTTCTTCAGATCCTGCACCATGTCATAGGTGTCAAGATAAGCGGGGTTGGAGCAGGCTACAAAATCAGCCTTGCTGATATAGTAGGTGGACTTGATGGGGGTATGGCCAAACCGCAGGTGGGAAATGGTCAGACCGCCGGACTTCTTGGAATCGTAATCGAAGTAGCCCTGAGCATACATATCGGTATGGTCGCCGATGATCTTGATAGAGTTCTTGTTGGCGCCTACGGTACCGTCGGAGCCCAGGCCCCAGAACTTACAGGAGGTGGTGCCGGCAGGAGCAGTATCGGGGTCTTCCTTCGCTTCCAGAGACAGGTGGGTCACATCGTCCACAATGCCGATGGTGAAGCGCTTCTTGGGGGAATTGGATTCCATGTTGCGGTATACGGCGATGATATCGCTGGGCTTGGTGTCCTTGCTGCCCAGACCGTAACGGCCGGTATATACGGGGCAGGCGCCGAACTGGGTGCCGTTGATAGCGGCCAGAACATCCAGATACAGGGGCTCACCGATGGAGCCGGGCTCCTTGGTGCGGTCCAGCACGGAGATGGTCTTTACCGTCTCAGGCAGCACATCCAGCAGATATTTGGCAACAAAGGGGCGATACAGGTGAACCTTAACAAGGCCTACCTTCTCCCCTGCTGCGTTCATATAGTCAACCACTTCTTCAATGGTTTCGCAGGCGGAGCCCATAGCGATGATGACCTTATCAGCGTCGGGCGCGCCATAGTAATTGAAGGGCTTGTAATCGGTGCCGATCTTGGCGTTTACCTTGTTCATGTAATACACCACGACACCGGGAACAGCGTCATAGTGCTTATTGCAGGCTTCTCTTGCCTGGAAGAAGATATCGCCGTTCTGGGCCTGTCCGCGAAGAACAGGATGCTCCGGGTTCAGAGCGTGGCGGCGGAACTCATTGACAGCGTCCCAGTCCAGCATATCGCCCAGATCCTCATAATCCCAAACCTCGATCTTCTGGATCTCATGAGAGGTACGGAAGCCATCGAAGAAATGGAGGAAGGGAACCTTGCCCTTAATGGCGGACAAATGAGCGACCGCGCCCAGGTCCATAACCTCCTGGGGAGAGTTGGCGCACAGCATGGCATAGCCTGTCTGACGGCAGGCGTACACATCGGAATGATCGCCAAAAATGTTCAGCGCATGGGTGGCCAGGGTACGGGCCGAAACGTGAATCACGCTGGGAAGCAGCTCACCCGCCATCTTATACATATTGGGGATCATCAGCAGCAGGCCCTGAGAGGCGGTGTAGGTGGTGGTAAGCGCACCAGCCGCCAGAGAACCGTGAACAGCGCCGGCCGCACCGGCCTCAGACTGCATCTCGGTAACCCGGACTTCCCTGCCGAACAGATTCTTTCTGCCTGCGGCGGCATACTTATCTGTTTCGTCTGCCATCACGGAAGAGGGCGTGATGGGGTAGATGGCGGCAACGTCGGTAAACGCATAGGAAACATGCGCGGCGGCGTTGTTGCCATCCATGGTTTTCATTTTTCTTGCCATTGAACTATTTCCTCCTTTATAGGATAGTCTAAATATCAGTGGACGGGCGGCTTGTCCGTTTCCATGCCCGTTCTGTTTTATTTTACCATTCTTTTCCCCGTCTGTAAAGGTAAAAAACGCTGTTTCCGCAACTTTTTAAGTAAAAAATCCAGGGGATCTTTTCTTCCTTCGCGCTCCAACACCGCAAGGGAGCACATTTGACAAGTATATCCATATCTAGTAAAATATTAGTTAAAATCACAGCGGCAAAAGCACTGTCCCGCACTGTCAGATCTCTTTGCCGCAAAAAACAAAAAGGAGTATTTTCAAATGCCTGCGGAACCTGACGGCTTATCAATTTTATGTATTTTACTTTCAATGCTTCTGCTGATCCTCGCCGCATTTTACGCTGCGGCCGACTCAGCGCT
>CAMVYG010000210.1 GCA_947171615.1 uncultured Clostridia bacterium | reverse complement strand
AAGATAAGGAAGAGCTGAGCCGGAAAAAGAAGGAACTGGATGCCAAAGGCGCGGAGCTTACAAAGCTTTACGAGGAAGCAAAGCGCACGGTAGAAGAAGCTGAAAATCAGGAACTGAGCGTGCTGGCGGATTCTGATCTCCTGGGTTCACAAATGGAGGAGAACGAAGCCGCTATTGCGGAACTTGAAGAACAGCTTCGGCAGCAGGGGTTTGGTTCAGGAAATCTGGGCGGTTCCGGTTATGTAGGAACCGGCAGTTTTATCTGGCCCATGCCCGGGTACACCTATTTGACCTGCTATTTTGGAGAGGGCGGTCATAGAGGCATAGATATCGCCGGCGGTGATATCTATGGGAAGGCCATTGTTGCGGCAGACGGTGGTACCGTTCTGTATGCCGGCTGGAATGACAGCTATGGGTATTGTGTCTTTATCGACCATGGAAATGGTTTTGAAACCCGTTACGCCCATATGAGCGCTCTCGGTATTGAGACAGGCAGCACAGTAGAGCAGGGGCAGATCATTGGGTATGTGGGAAGCACGGGAAATTCTACCGGCCCACATCTGCACTTTGAGGTGATCTCCGGCGGAGGCCTGACAAATCCTATGGGATATTTCTGAGGACTCATGGAGAATTAGCTTTTTCATTGACAAGACCGTATGATTTTACTATAATAAATGACAATGCGGCCGCTGAAGCGGCCCTCTGATAAAGGATGGATATTATATGGCAGAAAAGCAGTATTTTGTAACAGAGGAAGGCCTTGCTTCTCTGGAAAAGGAACTGGAATACTTGAAGACTGTGCGCAGAAAAGCTGTGGCAGAGAAAATCAAAGTGGCGTTGTCTTTTGGTGATCTTTCCGAGAACAGCGAATATGACGAGGCGAAAAACGAGCAGGCCATTATGGAAGCGCGTATCGCCGATCTGGAGGTCATGCTGAAAGGCGCCGTGGTCATTGACGAGAATGAACTGAATAATGAAACCGTGCATATCGGCTCGAAAATTGAAGTGAATATCACACTGCCCGGCGGAAAGAAGAGCGAACGGGATTTTAAGATCGTAGGCTCCAATGAAGCAGATCCCAGAAACGGCAAGATTTCAGATGAATCTGCGGTAGGAAAAGCTCTTTTAGGTGCAAAGGTAGGGAAAACCGTACAGGTAGAGACCCCGGCGGGAATTGCCAAGTATAAAATCGTGACCATTTCTCGATAAATAAGACAACTGGGCGGCAAAGCGAGACAGCACCCTTTTGCCCGCATTCAGGAAAAGGAGCAGCACAGCGCGCCGCTCCTTTTTTGAAATTATCATTAGTTGCAAAGGAAACACGCCCAAAAACCGTGTTTGCCCTTATGAAGCGACGGCAGTAGTATCATTTTGGAAAGGATGAGGAAGATGGAGGAAAATCAGGTAAAGGAAGCGCAGCCGGCAGAGGAGCAGGATCTAAAGGAGATTTTGCGGATTCGCAGAGAAAAGCTGCAAACCCTCCAGGACAATGGTAAAGATCCTTACGAGATCACTTCTTTTGAGGTGAAGCAGAAAGCTCAGGAGATCATCGATAAATTTGCGGAAGGCTATGAAGGAAAGCAGGTTTCTGTAGCGGGCCGCATTATGAGCCGCCGCGGTATGGGAAAGGTGAGCTTTATGGATCTGCGGGACATTTCCGGCAGAATCCAAATCTATGCGAAGATCGACGTCATGGGAGAAGAGGAATATAAGGCGATGCAGGCCTCTCTGGATATCGGGGATATCGTAGGCGTTACCGGCGAGGTTTTCCGTACCCAGCGTGGAGAGATTTCTGTAAAGGCCGATACCGTAACAATTCTTTCCAAGGCTCTTCTGCCTCTGCCCGAAAAGTACCATGGACTGAAGGATACCGATGCCCGGTATCGTCAGAGATATCTGGATCTCATTATGAATCCCGAAGTCAAGGATGTATTTGTCAAGCGCTCTAAAATCATTACCGCCGTTCGGGAATACCTGGATAGCCGGGCCTTTTTGGAAGTGGAGACGCCTGTGCTCCATACCCAGGCCGGAGGCGCGGCGGCCCGTCCCTTCATTACCCATCACAACACGCTGGATCTGGATATGTACCTGCGCATTGCGCTGGAGCTTCATTTGAAGCGGTTGATCGTAGGCGGTTTTGACCGGGTTTATGAGATCGGCAGAAATTTCCGTAACGAGGGCATGGATACCCGCCACAATCCGGAATTTACCATGCTGGAGCTCTATCAGGCCTATACGGATATCCACGGCATGATGGATATCACGGAGGACATGATCCGCTATACGGCACATAAGGTGCTGGGAACCGGCAAGGTAGAGCGGGACGGGGTAGAGCTTGATCTGGACAAGCCCTTTGCCCGAATCAGCATGCTGGAGGCTGTCAAGCAGTATGCCGGTGTGGATTTCTCTCAGGTAGAAACACTGGAAGAGGCCAGAAAGCTGGCAGACGAGCACCATATTGAATATGAACAGCGCCACAAGAAGGGCGAGATCCTCAATCTGTTCTTTGAAACCTATTGTGAAGATAAGCTGGTGCAGCCCACCTTCCTGACCGGCCATCCGGTAGATATTTCTCCCCTTGCTAAGAAGGACCCGGAAAATCCGGAATATACCCAGCGCTTTGAGCTGTTTATCTGCGGTGCGGAATACGCCAATGCCTTCAGCGAATTAAACGATCCCATGGATCAGCGCGCCAGATTTGAGGCCCAGGCTGCACAGAAGGCTGCAGGCGATGACGAGGCTTGTGACGTTGACGAGGATTATCTCACCGCTCTGGAATACGGTCTGCCTCCTACCGGCGGTATGGGCATGGGCATTGACCGCCTTGTAATGCTTTTGACAGGCGCCCAGTCTATCCGTGACGTTTTGCTGTTCCCGACCATGAAGCCCATTGGCTGAAAAGTTCTTTGATCAATAAAAGCTGGGGGACGGTACATGAAAATTTCAACGGAAATAGAATCTTTGGCGCTGCATATCGGTGAGGAACGTGCCATAGAAGCGCTGGCGGAAGCGGGCTTTGACGCATGGGATTTTTCCATGTTCAGAATGTGTTCCTACGATTGGGAAAGAAAATGCGTTCTGGAAAGTGCGCATCCTTTAGCGGGAAGCGAATATTTGGCTTTTGCACGCAGGCTAAAGCAAATCGGCCTTGCGCACGGGATCGTTTGCAATCAGTCCCACGCGCCTTTTCCGTCCTCCTGCCCAGAGATGCGTTCTTATCTGAAGCGGGCCATCGAATGTACGGCGGAAGCAGGCGGGGAAATATGCGTGATCCATCCGGATAATGACAAAGTGCCGGAGGAAAATGTGGAGATGTACCTGGAGTTGCTGCCCTTTGCCAAAGAGCACGGGGTGAAGATCGCCGCGGAAAACATGTGGAATTGGGACGAAGAGAAGGATCAGGCCAGCTTTGCCGCCTGCGCCACGCCGGAGAATTTCTGTGCGCACCTGGACGTAGTGCACGATGAAAGCTTTGTAGCCTGCCTTGATATCGGACATGCGGAAATGCGGGGCAGCGGTACTTCCGCTGTGGAAATGATCCATGCGTTGGGACGCCGCCTTCAGGCCCTTCATCTTCACGATAACGACAAGCATTATGATCTGCACCAGATCCCATTTTCCATGGAAATAGACTTTCCTCCCATTGTAAATGCGTTGCGGGAAATTGGATACAGCGGATATTTTACTCTGGAGGCAGACTCTTACTTACAGCATTGCGCTCCCGAGGAACTGCGGGAAGGGGTTCGTCAGTTGGCGGCCGCAGCCAGGCAGCTTGCCGATCTGTTTGACGGAACGCCGTAAGCGTAAAATATACTTACAATACCTGGTTTTTGATCCGCTGATTTCAGCGTCTGGATCATTTCTGAAAACAAATAAGCCCGCAGGGAAAAGCGGTTTCCCTGCGGGCTTATTTCATAGTGTTTTGCTTAGAATGGCGGGGTTGATGCAGATTTAAGTTTTAAGCCGCCATGATTTTTAATAAATAACGTGGATCGGAGTTCCCGCCAGGAAATTTCGGATATTTTCCACGGTGATATCCAGTAACCTCTTTCTGCTTTCCTTTGGCGCCCAGGCAATATGAGGCGTGATAATGCAGTTTGGCGCTCCAAGCAGTGGACTGTCAGTGGGGATAGGCTCTATAGAGGCTACATCCAGACCGGCTC
>CAMVYG010000209.1 GCA_947171615.1 uncultured Clostridia bacterium | reverse complement strand
GGAGTAACGCAGAAATTTAATGCCGCTTCCGCCATAATTTTGAAGTCTTCGACACCTTGGCAGCCCAAAAGTGTGGCAAGAATAGCCAAAAAACGGGTTTTGTCCGGAAGCTCCTGCCCGGGCTCGTTTACCACCTCGTCCAGAGAAAAATTATCCAATATTGCCACAAATTCCGGGTCCGTCTCATGCAGGGTAGACTGATAGCCGGGCAGCATTTTCTCATGATAGGTCAGCGCCTTTTCTGTAAGCTTCATATTTTTCCGCTCTCTTTACTAAATTAGATTTATCTGTGCTGTTTTCCCATCCACTGCCAGAGTGTAACAGGAGAGCCTTCGTGCATAACCCGGGCGCCGTCCAAATCGTAAATACACTCATCGGTATAGACATACACCCAGGAGAAATGTCCATTATACTCATAGGGCGTGCCGTCCGAATTTTTAAAGAGACCGGTGCGATCTATGATTTTCTCAAAATAAGACACATGGACGTTATCGTTCCCGGCGGCCTTCAGCCTGCGGTAAGTGGGCAGAACAGATGTCTCAGGAGGTACCAGTGGATCTTTAGCGCACTGTGTAAACCATATGGGCAAATTCTTTATTCCCTCAAATTCTTCGTCAGTGATGGCACTGGCAAGATAGGGCTCACATACCGGGAATGCGGCGGCAAAATATTCCGGATATGCCGTGATCATCCGCATAGTCATGTATCCTCCGTTGGAGCATCCGCCGATGTAAATACGGTTCCGGTCAATATTCTTATGAATTTCCACAAACTCGTCAATAAGAGCTTTCAGGGCCTTGGTGTACTTGCTCACCGGACTGTACATCTCTTCAAAATCGTCTCGGTTTTCCCTGCCGGAATCCATCCAGAACGTGGGCGCCTGAGGCGCAAGGATATAAGCCGCCCCGCCCAGCTTATGCTGTATTTCGGTGCTGGATAGGTTTACTACATTGTTGCCGGTATAAGTCACCGTAGGGTCTGTACCGCCTTCGCCCGCCCCATGGAGCCAGACAACCAGCGGCCAGCTTTTGGGCGATTCACGATCTACTGTGTAAAAGGCGTTCCAGTGACGCAAATATTCGGCCGCCTCTTCAAAATCAGGAGTGAACCAGCCATAGCCCAGAGGCAGCGCTTCATAGTGAGATACGCCGTTCTGCCAGCCCTTCAGCTGAGGACACAGATCACCGTCAAACTTATCAAACACCATGCCGCTGATCGGGACTTTTGCGGCTATTTCTTCAACCTGCGACACCCGGCAGTCATAGTTAACAAACACATTGTGGCTGAAACTGTTAAACGCTGCCTGAGAACAAGCCAGAGGATGCAGAGGGCCATAGGGCATTTCCAGCGCGATAAAACTGGAAGCCTCTATCTACTTTACATTTTCATCAAACGGATACGCAGCCGTCACCGGGCGCTACCCCTTGGAAGGGTATATTTTCTCGCCCAGCCACTCCCTGGCTCCCAGAAAAACCTCGCCGGTGCTGGGATTTCTGCGCTCCACATAAACAGAGAAGGTGCTTTTGTGAACCAGGCCGTTCGCAATTTCATAGGGTGTTTCAAGAATCAGCTTTGTTACATAAGGGCCGTTATCTGTCACAACGGTATAGGTCTTGTACTTTAGCATTTTTCTGCCTCCGATACAGTTTTATTTATGATCTGCCGCATGGCTGAGACATCAACAGATTTCATTTGCGTTCTTCCAGAGAGCGTATCATAAAATCTACCACATCCACCTGTTTCTGGGCGGTGTGCAAATGATTCATCAGCTCTTTTCTCTGGGCGTTCAGTAGCCGAAGCTGTTCGGCAGTATGGTGATTCTGCACGTATTGCAGATATTCTTCAATACCTTCCGCTTTAAAGCCACAGTCTTTCAGGCCGCGCCGTATATAATCGGTATCCGCTTTCATATACCTCACCTCCTGTAACTTCCATTATAGAGAAAGCTTCTACCAATTACAAACAGTTGATAATCATAGCCATCCATCGTTGACAGGAATAGTTGAGAAGTATATAATAAAGGGCAAAGGAAGTGAAAGTGTGATAGAAGCAAGACTACTTCATTATTTTCTCACCATCGCCAGAGAGCAAAACATTACAAAAGCTTCAGAAGCTCTTTTTGTAACTCAGTCCACCCTTTCAAAACAGATGATGGATCTGGAAAAGCAGCTGGGTAAAAAGCTCTTCCTTCGGGGAAACCGTAAAATTACGCTGACCGAAGAAGGCATCTTTCTGCGAAACCGGGCGCAGGAAATTCTGGAACTGATGGACAGCACAGAATCCGCCTTCCGTTCCGAGAAAGAAATTCTAAACGGCGATATTACCATTGGATGCGGTGAAACCATCGTCATGGATGAGATAGCGGAGATGTTCGCTGAATTTCACCGAGAACACTCTGAGGTGAAACTGCACATCTACAGCGGCAATGCGGAAACGGTGCAGGAACGGCTGGATAAGGGACTTTGCGATATCGGGCTGCTGCTGTATCCAGTGTGGCAGGAAAAATATGATTATATCGATACTTATCGCCGGGATCTGTTTGGCATTTTAATGCCGAAGGACTGCGAGCTGGCAAAGCAGAAATCAGTGCAGGTAGCACAGCTGAAAACGCTGCCGCTGATCCTCTCCGCTCAACGATTTCTGGCCCACGAAGCCCTGCGGGCACAGGGGTTGGAGATGTCGGCGTTGAATATTGTCGCTACCTATAATCTGATTTACAACGCCGCGTTTCTGGTAGAACGAAAGGTGGGCTATGCGCTCTGTCCTGAAGGACTTGTAAATACCTCCGAACGCAACTTGACCTACCGCCCTCTCACGCCGGAAATGGCGGTAGAGCTTTTTCTGGTAACAAAAAAATATCAGGTCTTTTCTCCCGCTGTAAAAGCCTTTCTTAATTACATGACGGATCAATTATCAAAAACATCTCCGGCAAAACAATGAGATATATTCTGGAGAAGAAGTTAAAAAACCGCCAAGTATTTTCCACCTGCAAAAACCGGCTCTTGTAAAAGTACAACCTTTCTTCGAGAATTGGACGAAGACCACCATAGCCTAAATAACGCACATGCTTCAACTCTTATCTGCCATTGGCGATAAAGGTAATGATCGAATGAATTTCTGTAAAAATAGGCTGCATAAACCAGCAGCGCCAAGACAGCGGTCGCGCCCAGCGCCGTAACCAAAAGCAAAACTCTTCAGAACAGCTTATCACTCTTATCAAATACCTCACATATGCATACATGGAAAGGATAAATACACCCGCAAGCGCTAAAACCGCCAGTACGGTACTGCTAAAGCGGGTGCGGGAATGATGAGCATTGTGGTGCGTGCCCTGCGTTTTTCAAGCTCCTCTTGTTGGAATGCGCAAAAACAGAATCAGTGAGACAATAAACCAGGCCAGCGCTCCGGCAGGCACAGCCAACAGAACGGCGCATAAAATTCAACGCCACTCAAAGCTATTCTCCGCAACAGTATATAGATTTCCATATTAACTAATATCCAAAAAGATCGACACGAAGCAGCCCTACGCTTTCTTTCCATTCAACAGTGCATTGGAAAGAGCGGCAAGCTGCTCTAAAGACAGCTGCTCCGCCCTGGCGTTTTTCGCCGCGCCGATCATTTCCAGCGCCTGTTCCACCTGTCCTTTGGAAAGGCTGCCCGCTGCGGCGATGGAATTGGCGGCGGTTTTTCTGCGCTGGGAAAAGGCTGCCCGAACCAGCTTAAAAAACCGCTCCCGGTCCTTTACCTCCACCGGCGGCTTTTCCCGCAGCTTCAGGCGGATCACGGCGGAATCCACATTGGGCGGTGGCAGAAAGCTTCCCCGGCTTACGGAAAACAGAATTTCCGGCTCGCTGTAATACCATACCGAAGCGCTGACCGCCCCGCATTCCCGGGTACCGGGCTTTGCGCAGATCCGCTTTGCCGCTTCCTTCTGCACCATTACGGTAATGCTTTGTATCGGCAAATCGCCTTCCAGCAGCCCCATGATCACCGGTGAGGTAATGTAATACGGCAGATTGGCACAGACACACACCTTTTCCCCACCGAATTTTTCCCGAATCAACCGGTGCAGATCCAGTTCCAGAATATCGCCCTCTACCAGCTCCACATTGCCGCAGTCCGCCAGGGTCTCTTCCAGCACCGGAAACAAACGGCGGTCCAGCTC
>CAMVYG010000208.1 GCA_947171615.1 uncultured Clostridia bacterium | reverse complement strand
CGTCTATAATCCTGTGGAAACACTCCCGTTCTTAGTAATGAAATAAGAAAGCCAATGGATTATAAAAAGCTCCCGGTTTGGATCTATACGATCCGGACCGGGAGCTTTTTTGATTTTAATTAGGAAAAGAAGGTCTCAGCTTAACAAAAGCTTATCATCCGCTTCATCGGAGCCGGTGGCCTGGCCAAACTTGGAAAGCAGCTCCTCCACGGTAAGCTTTTTCTTATCCTCGCCGGAAATATCCAGCGCGATCTTTCCGTCATACATCATGATCAGCCGGTTGCCGTGAGCAATGGCGTCCCGCATGTTGTGGGTGATCATCAGGGTGGTCAGGTGATCCCGCTGTACGATCTGCTCTGTGGTTTCCAGCACCTTGGCGGCGGTTTTCGGGTCCAGCGCGGCGGTGTGTTCGTCCAGAAGCAGGAGCTTGGGTTTCACTAAGCTTGCCATCAGCAGTGTCAAAGCCTGACGCTGGCCGCCGGAAAGAAGCCCCACCTTGGAGGTCATGCGGTCTTCCAGGCCCAGATCCAGGAGCTTCAGCATTTCCCGGTATTCCTCCCGGTCCTGCCGGGTGATGCCTGGCCGCAGGGTGCGCAGCTTTCCCCGCCGGGCGGCAAGGGCCAGATTCTCTTCGATCTGCATGGTGGCGGCGGTACCCAGCATGGGATCCTGAAAAACCCTGCCGATATATTTGGCCCGTTTGTGCTCGGAAAGCCGGGTCACATTTGTGCCGCCGATGGTAACAGTGCCCCGGTCTACCGGGAAAACACCGGCTACGATGTTCAGCAGAGTGGATTTTCCCGCTCCGTTGCCGCCGATCACCGTGACGAAATCCCCTTCCTTCAGGGTGAGGGAAACGTCGTTCAGGGCAATTTTTTCATTGACTGTACCGGGGTTGAACACCTTTGTCACATGGGATATCTCAAGCATGGCTCTTGGCTCCTTTCTTTGCCGATTTTGAGAAATATTTTCCCTTCCAGTAAGGGACGGAAAGGAACAATGCCACCAGCAGGGCGGAAATCAGTTTCAGGTAGTTTGTATTGATCCCGCTGAGACTGACCACGGCTTGAATTACCACATAATAGATCACCGCGCCAATGGAAACACTGAGCAGGGAAAGAGCAAAGTTTCGGAAGATCCGGGAGAAGAGAACCTCGCCGATGATCACCGCGGCAAGGCCGATGACGATGGCGCCCTTGCCCATGCTGGAATCCGCAAAGCTCTGGAACTGGGAAAGCAGCGCGCCGGAAAGAGCCACCAGGCCGTTTGAGAGCATCAGCCCAATGACCTTGGCGCTGTCGGTATTGATGCCCTGGGCCCGGGACATATTGGCGTTTGCTCCCGTAGCCCGAAGGGAAGCTCCCAGCTCTGTGCCAAAGAACCAGTACAAAAGGGCAATGATCACCAGGGTAAAGAGCCCGACCACAAAGATCGGGTGCTGGTAAAAGGGCCGCGTTCCCTTGGAAACGTCCTGCACGAACCGCAGAGAAACCAGAAGGCGGTTCAGGCTGTTCTGGTCAATTACGTTGATGGCAACATTGGATTTCATGGACATAATGGCCAGGTTTACCGACCACAGTCCCAACTGGGTCAGAATTCCTGCCAGAATTCCGGGAATACCGCAGAAGGTGTGGAGAAGTCCCGTAACCAGTCCTGCCAGAAGGCCGGAGGCAAAGGCGGCAAGCAACGCCAGCCACAGATTCACTCCGGCGGAAAAGAGCACAACGAAAACAGCGCCGCCGGTGCAGAAAGAGCCGTCCACCGTCAGATCGGCAATATCCAACAGCTTGTAGGTGATGTACACGCCGATGGCCATTATTCCCCAGATCAGCCCCTGAGAAATAGCGCCCGGCAAAGCGTTTATGAAATCAGACATAAGAAAAGGAACCCCCAAACAAAAAGTAAGTATATAACGATGTCAACGCCTATTTTACTACAAAACAGCGGAAAAGGGAAGTTCCTTTTCCGCTGTATAGTTTGATATGCTGTGTGAAAGCCTATTCGGCGGAAATGACCTCGTACCCCTCGGGCGGCGTTACCCCCAGTTCTTCACAGATCTCCTTGTTGTATTTCGGTGTGAAGGTAGCGGCGTATTCAATGGGCATTTCGGAAATATCCGCTTCTCCCTTTAAAATTTTTGCAGCCATTTTTCCGGTAGCTACACCCAGATCGTAATAGCTGATGGAAAGGGTAGCTACACCGCAGCCTCTGGCAATGCCTTCTTCGCCGCAGAATACCGGAACCTTGGCGGGGCGGCAGATATTGTCAATAATGCCAGTGCTGGAGGCGCAGGTATTGTCCGTGGGAACATACAGAATATCACTGTTGTCGGCGGCGGTCTGCGTGACGGCGGCCATGTCGTTGGAATCAGAGAAGGGATACTGGGTGCAGGTATAGCCCAGGCCTTCCAGATATCCCTGCACAGTATCTACCTGATACTGGCTGTTGTTTTCGTTGGAGCAGTAAAGCAGACCTACGGTTTTGGCGTCAGGGTACCAGTCCTTGATCATCTGGGCCTGTTGATCCAGCGGAGCCAGGTCTGAAGTGCCGGATACATTGCTTCCCACTGTGCCGGAGAAGTTCTGAAGCCCTAAAGCGACGCCGTATTCGGTAACGGAGGTGCCCAGAACCGGAATGTCACTGGTAGCGGTAGCTGCGGCCTGAAGGGCGGGTGTGGCGTTTGCCAGGATCAGGTCTACCTTGGAGGTTACAAAATCATTGGCAATGGTAGCGCAGGTGGCGGAGTCATTGGCTGCGTTTTGCTCGTTAAAGGTTACCTGGTCGCCAAATTCCTCTGTGAGAGTATCGCGGAATCCCTTGGTGGCAGCATCCAATGCCTCATGGGGCGTCAGCTGGCAGATGCCTACCGTATAGGTTTTACCGCTTGTGCCGGTGTTTTCGGACTTGGCAGTGACGCTGCCTGAAGCGGTAGAGCTGGTGTCTGCCGGAGTGCCGCAGGCAGAGAGAGCCAGCAGCACAAGGATACTCAGCGCTCCGGACAATATCCGGAGTGAAAGCGTTCTTTTCATAATTTTCATTCCTCCTGAAATAAATGGTTCGCACCGAAAAGTTAAGCGTAACGAATTCGACTCGCTTGATTTTGGTTTGTACAGCTTTACAGTGCTAAAGTGCGTCGGTAAGCTTTATTATAAACAGGTTGCCCCCGGTTGTCAAGTCAGGGACTTTGGAAAGTGAGGAAGAGGCAGAAACCCGTCGGGTTCTGGCTTCTCTCTTTTTAAAGGTTTGCGGAATGATAAGCGGCAGGCAATAAAATGATAATTACACCTTGATTTTTATCAGGAAAGAGAGTATTCTAGTTGTTGCGGCAAAACAGCATCTTTGCTTTTGCCGCGGTCAGTCGCGAAATCCTGACCTTAAAAAATACTAGGGCTTCTTTTTGGATCAAAAACAAATCTTTTCCTTTTCTTGGGCGGGTGGAAAAGGTGTTTTTTCGTGTTCAAAAAGAGAGTCCGCACAGAAAGGGTTTTATCTTATGAAAACGTCCAAACAAATTAAGTTTCTTGCGCAGGGTGCTGTGATTGCGGCGCTCTATTCGGTTCTCACCTATGCTGCGGCAGCGGTGAATCTGGCCTATGGCCCGGTGCAGTTCCGTTTTTCCGAGGCGCTGACCGTGCTGCCGGTATTTACCCCGGCGGCGGTTCCCGGCCTGGCTCTGGGCTGTTTCCTGTCTAATCTGGCAAGCCCGTTGGGGGTGGTGGACTGGTTTTTTGGAACAGCAGCCACGCTTTTGGCGGCGCTGGGAACAAGGGCCGCAGCAAAAGCAACGTGGAAGGGAATTCCGGTTTTGGCTCCACTGCCTCCGGTGCTTGCCAATACGGTCATTGTGGGGTTGGAAGTGGCCTGCCTGTCCGATGTGGGTTTTGCCTGGGCTAATTTTTCCTGGGCCGCCTTTGGGGCAGGGGCGTTATCCGTGGGCCTGGGAGAGCTGGTAGTCTGCTATTTGCTGGGACTGCCGCTGCTCGTTGCTTTACGCAGAACCGGTGCAGCCGATAAAATTTTTGCCTGATTGATTTGAGAAAAAGGAGAGAGGCGGCATGAGAAAGCCGGCGGGAAAGGAAAAGAAATTGGGAGAGCGGATTAAAAACGCTGCCCCGGTGCGGATCATTGTTGTAAGCTTCCTGGTTTTAATTCTGCTGGGTACGTTTTTGCTAACATTGCC
>CAMVYG010000207.1 GCA_947171615.1 uncultured Clostridia bacterium | reverse complement strand
CTTGATCGTCACACACAGCACCTCCAAACGACTTTCTTTCCGCCAGTGTACACTATAAAGTCGGTTTACAGTCAAGCTTTTTCTATTGATTCAACCCATAATTTTCTGCTTGCCTCCAGTATAACCGCATTGACAAGAAAAGTCCATAAACAGAAAAGCCCTGCTCTGTCATTACGACAGGGCAAAGCTTTTTTGAAACCCGTTTTCAAAAGCGATCAAACAAAGCTGATGATTTTGGAAAGCTGTTAAAAATCATTCCCCAAAAGCATATTATCCACATACTTTTCATTGAACATGGCGTTGCCCCCCAGATTGACATGCCGGGAAAGTCCGGCGATCCGACTGAGCTCCCGCTTTTCTCTTTGATCCAAAAGCACCCGGGCTGTTCCGGCAAGGGCCGCATTCCCCAAAACCTGCGTGCGCCCCTCGATCCCCCTGGGAAGCAACCCGATCTCCATGGCGCTTTCCACATTCAGGTGACTGCCGAAACCGCCTGTAATATACAGGGTTTTCACTTCCTCTATGGCAGTTCCCGCTGTTTCCAAAAGGGTTTCGATTCCCGCGGCAATGGCTGCCTTGGCCAGCTGAACAGAGCGGATGTCCTTCTGCTCCAGAGCAACCCCCTCCGCCAGAGAAAGCTCATCGTCCTCCAGAGCACCTGTTTCATCAATCTCCCCGCTTTTCAGACCGGCGGCAACGGCATCGATCAAGCCGGAGCCGCAAACTCCCACCGCTTTCGCTTCGTGGATCGTATGAATCTGTAGCTTCCCGTCTTTCAGCCAGACCCGATCGATGGCCCCGCTGATACTGCCGCAGCCGCAGGAGATGCCGGCTCCTTCAAAAGCGGGGCCGGCCGCGGTAGAAGTGACATACAAAGCGCCATCCTTCCAAAGGGCGATCTCTCCGTTGGTGCCGATATCGCAAAGAAGAGAGGTTTCTTCCCTGGAGCACATCCCCGACGCCAGAACGGCACAGGTGATATCCGCCCCTACAAAAGCATTCATGCAGGGCGGCAAATAAGCCGGTATACCGGGAAAAGAAAAGTCTGTATCAAACAGGGTTTCCGCCAGGAAGGGCGCATGAGAAAGGCTTTCCGGATTGATCCCGCAAAGAAGATAAAGCATGGTGGTATTGCCCGTAATGGCCAAAACATCAGGCTGCTTTTCCTCTGAAACAGCTTTTCGCATCAGACCCTGAATACACTGCGTAACTTCATCCTGCAGCTGAGAAAGCTTTCCTCCCATGGCCGCCTCGATTCGCCCCATGACATCCGCTGCTTCAGCGGTCTGGGGATTCAACGCAGCGGCTGTACCGATACACTGGCCCGTCTCCAAATCAAACACCTTAAGGGCAATGGTTGTGGTACCGATGTCCACCGCGGCCCCATACTTTCCCGACATGGGCTGCAAAGAAACAGTTTGTGTTCCCGTTTCCGTTTCAATATTCATCGCCCGCCCATCGTCAGGCAGAAAAACTGTGGCATCACCGAAAATAACAGCTTGACAAGACAGCCGCTTTCCCACTTTTCTTTCCTGCTCGTTTGGCTTGGAGACAGCGCCGGAAAGCTCTACTGCGCATTTTCCGCAGTTGCCGTGGCCGCCGCAGGGATGAGGCAGTGAAAACCCAGCTTTCTGCAAAATGGTATCCAGCAAGGCTTCCTTTTCAAAAGGAATCTTATGGGCGCTTCCGTTTTTCCAGACCGTCAGTTCAAACATCGTCTTCCTCCGGCAGCAGGATCATACTGAAAAATGTTACGGTATTCTGCCCGTTTATGTATTTCAGGTCCGTATCCTTTGTGGTATTGTACACATCGATTCCATAGCTTTCCAGAGAAGCCAACGCATTCTCCGGAGAAACACAAGGCTTATCCTCCTGTTTTGCACAGGTTTCACAAAAACGGCAGCCGCCATTGATCAAATGGAGATACCCCTTGGGAAGCATGGGTTTCAAAGCCGTTTCGATCTTTCTGCTGATCTTCGCGTGAAGCGTGGCGCTTTCCCCCATTCCCTCAATATCAAAACTGTCCTCCAGCTCGAAAATGGTCTGATAAAGCATTCCCCGGGGAAAACTCCTGACCGTTTTGATCAGCTCTTTGATATCTCCCGTATCGGGCGGACACATCCAGCAGCGCCCATAGTTTCCGCACACGTTGGAAGCGCAATCATCCCGAAAACGTTCGGAAGTCACGATCTGGGCGGCAGGAATGACCACCGCCTTTTTTGCCCCTTCGGCAATCGCCGTTTCAATTAGCTTTTCATAGTTCATAATAGATTCCCTCACAAAAATAAAGCCGCGCCTCTCTGGAAAATTCCGATAGGCGCGGCAGAAATTCAGTTCTTCAAGGCCTCAAAAAAGGCTTCAATATTTTCCCAGCTGGAATGAGCGGGAATATCGCACCCGGAAGAAGGAATGAAATTCTTGTATTTGCCACACTTCTCCAGAAGCTGTTTTGTTGCGGCACGCATTGAATCGGGCGTACCCTGAGCAAACTGAGCGGCGGGGTCAATATTTCCCATGCACAGCGCGTCTGCCGGAGCTGCCGCCAAAACGTCTTCCATTACCACCGCATTGCCGAAATGATAGGCAGCCGCGTTCTGCGTAAAGATGCTGTCCAGCATTTTCGGAACAGAATTGCCGCAGTTGTGGTAAACGATCCCGAAATTCTCATCCTGCAGGGCCTCTATGATACGCTTAACATAGGGTACGGAGAATTCCTCCGCCATTTCAGGATTCAGGATACCGGCAAGAGGCTCAGCCATCATGATACCGTCTGCTCCCGCAGCCTTCATAGCAGCGCCATACTGGATCAAAAACTCTGTGGCCTTCTCCAAAACGATGTGCACCGTTTCCGGTTCATCAAAGCAGATATACATGATCTCCGTCACGTCCATAAGACGACCTGCCAGAGAGAAGGGGCCAATGGTACCGGCCAGCAGCGGCTTATCTGTGATCCGCTCCTTTGCCAGGCGAACGCCCTCAACACAAACTCCGATACGTCCGGCATCCAGAGAAGGAACCTGCAAAGCGTTGGCTTCCTCTTCATCGGAAACAAGCTGTCCCACAATAGCGGGGATCTCGTTTTGGGAGAACTTGACCTCCGCGCCGAAGGCCTCTGCTTCTACGGAAAGATCCATCAGACCAATGGCGGTCAGAGTATCTGTTTCCTTTGCAATGATCTCCATGGCTTTTGCCTGCAATTCCGAGCTTTTCACCAGCTGCTCTACATCCACTCCCAGCTTCTGAGCAGCGGGGAAAGACAAGATGGGAAGGCCGCGCTGAGAATCCGACTTTGCGGCGTCCCAAAGAAATTTACTGATATTCATTACGGTTCCCCCTGCTTACTGCACAAATGAAAGAGCCATATCCGCAGCGCTGGCAGCATCTACCGTGTAGCCGTCCGCGCCGATCTGCTTGCAGAACTCTTCATTAACAGGAGCACCGCCGATCATGATTTTCACACGGTCGTGGATACCGGCAGCCTCAGCAGCCTTTACCACATCCTCCATCACATGCATGGTAGTGGTCAGCAGCGCAGAGCAGCAGATAATATCGCAATTGTTTTCAATAGCGGCGTTTACAAAGGTTTCCGGAGCCACATCAGTACCCAGATCGATCACTTCAAAGCCCTTGCCCTCCAGCATCATCTTGACCAGATTCTTGCCGATATCGTGCAGGTCACCCTGAACAGTGCCGATGCACACCTTGCCCACAGACTACACGCCGGCCTCGGCCAGCAGAGGCTTCATCAGCTCAATGCTCTGGTTCATGGCGCGGGCCGCCATCAGAACCTCGGGAACAAACACCTCGTTCTTCTTGAACTTTTCGCCAATGGCGCTCATGCCGCCCAGCAAGCCTTCCTTCAGAATGTCCTGAGGATTTACACCCTCATCAACAGCCTTCTGTACCAGCTCCTTAGTAGCCTTGGCCTTGCCGCTTTCCAGCAGCTCTGCAATTTCCTTCAAAATCATGATAAAGTCCTCCTTGAATTTTTTTGTAAAAGAGTGTATATTTGTTTAACAAGCTCGGAAAATTCCGGGGTAGTTCCTAATAGAAGCCGACCTTAATAGCTGCCGACTTTTTTGACCGTCTCAATAATGCGCTTCATGTTTTCCAGACTCACATCATCGGGAATGGAATGGTCAGAGGAGAAAATGTAGCCGCCGTTCTGCTTCAGAACCGGGATCTTCTCATTGATCTCTGCGATCACAGCCTC
>CAMVYG010000206.1 GCA_947171615.1 uncultured Clostridia bacterium | reverse complement strand
TGTTTTTCGCCACTCCCCCGGTGGACGGCGTGTTTCAGGAGTATGTGGCCCACGAGGCGGCGCTGTGCTTCAAGCTCCCGCCCCAGGTCAGCACGCTGGAGGGGGCGCTGATCGAGCCGCTGGCTGTTGGATTCCATGCTGCCAACCAGGGCGGCGCTCATGCGGGGCAGACTGCCGTGGTGATGGGTGCCGGGTGCATTGGTCTGGTGTCCATGATGGCTCTAAAGGCCGAGGGTGTCAGCCGGGTGTATGTGGTAGATGTGATGCAGAAACGGCTGGATAAAGCTTTGGAACTGGGCGCGGACGGGGTCATCAACGGAAAAGACGAGGATGCCATTGAAACGGTGCGCAGGCTGACCGGCGGTGTCGGCTGTGATCTGGTTATCGAGACTGCCGGTACGGAGATCACCACCCGTCAGGCCGTTCACATGACGAAGAAGGGAGCCACCATTGTTCTGGTGGGCTACTCCAAGACCGGAGAGATCACCCTTCCCATGAGTCTGGCTTTAGATAAGGAGCTGACCTTCAAGACCGTATTCCGCTACCGCCATATCTATCCCATGGCGATTGACGCCGTAGCCGCCGGAAGGGTGAATCTGGAAGGTATCGTCACTGATATTTTTGACTTTGATGACATCCAGAACGCCATGGATAAGAGCGTTGCGGATAAGGCAAACATTGTGAAAGCGGTGGTTCGCATCGCAAAGGAGGGTTGATGATGACGGACAAAACGGTGACGCAGGAAACGAATGTAAAGGTTCCTCTGATTAGCAAAGTTGCCTATGGGTTCGGCGATGTGGGGTGCAATTTCAGTTGGATGTTCGTGAGTAATTTTCTCATGATCTTCTATACCGATGTATGCGCCATCCCTATGGCTTCGGTTTCCCTCCTGATGCTGATCTCCCGGTTCTGGGACGCCATCAACGACCCGCTGATTGGCAGCCTCAGCGACCGCACCAAGACCCGCTGGGGCCGCTACCGCCCATGGCTGCTGATCGGCGCACCCCTGACCGCTCTGGTTCTAGTGCTGACCTTCTGGGCGCATCCCACCTGGTCCGGCAGTTCCAAAACGATCTATATGTATATCACCTACTGCCTGCTGGTCTTTGGCTACACCTGTGTCAATATTCCCTACGGTACGCTCTGCGGCGCACTGACCCAGAACATTGAGGAACGGGCGCAGATCAACACCTCCCGTTCGGTGTGCGCCATGGTGGCTATCAACATCATCAATATTATTACGCTGCCCCTCATCGCCGCTTTCGGCGGGGAGAACCAGGCCAAGGGGTACCTGCTGGTCACGGTACTGTACGGCGCGATCTTCACGGCCTGTCACTGGTTCTGCTTTGCCAAGACCAAGGAAGTGGTGACCCCGCCGGTCAAGGAGAGCATCCCCATCTCCGTGCAGCTCAAGGCGGCAGCGCAGAACAAGCCGTATCTCATCGCCCTGGTGGGCCAGCTCCTTTTCGGCCTTGTCCACTACGGGCGCAGCGCCAACCTGATGTACTACTTCAAGTACGTGGAGGGCAACGAAGCGCTGTTCACCACCTACTCCATGGTGCTGATGATCCCCTCCATCATCGGCGCGGCGGCGTTCCCCTTCGTGTTCCGCTGGCTGGGTAACAAGGGCCGCACCGCCGCCCTGTTCGCCGCCGGGACCGGTGTGTGCGTGCTGGCGCTGTACTTCTTCAGCCCGGTGTCCTCCCCTCTTCCGTTCTATGCCTGCGCGGCGCTGTCCCAGCTGTTCTTCTGCGGCTTCAATACGGCCATTTACGCCATCGTCCCCGACTGCGTGGAGTACGGCGAGTGGAAGACCGGCATCCGCAACGACGGCTTCCAGTACGCCTTTGTCTCCCTGGGCAACAAAGTAGGCATGGCAGTGGGTACATCCACACTGGCGGCAGTTCTTGGTATGTTGGGCTTCGAGGCAAACCAAGTTCAGAGCGAAGCTGTTCAGAATGTTATTCATCACGCCTTTTCCACCATTCCCGGCGTGCTGTGGATCGTCACAGCGGTGGTGCTGTTCTTCTATCAGATCAACAAGAACTCCTACAACCGAATTATTGCGGAGCTTGCCGCCAGAAAGGATGGGCAGCATGATTGACGTTGTAGCAATGGGTGAGCTTCTGATCGACTTCACCCCAGGCGGAACAAATTCCAAGGGAATGAAGATATTTACCCAAAATCCCGGCGGCGCTCCCGCCAATGTCCTGGCAATGAACACCCGCCTGGGAGGGAAAACGGCTTTCATCGGAAAGGTGGGGCAGGATGCCTTTGGAATGTTCCTCTGGGAAGTGCTGAAGGGAAAAGGCATTGATACATCTGGACTGGTGTTTGACCCGGCTACGCCGACTACGCTGGCATTTGTTCATCTGGATGAAAAGGGAGATCGCTCCTTCTCCTTTTACCGCTCGCCTGGGGCAGATCAGATGCTTACCCCCAAAGAGGTTGCCCTGCATCTGATTGATAACTGTGGTGTTTTCCATTTCGGCTCTGTTTCCCTGACACACGATCCCTGCCGGAGCGCCGTATTTTACGCGGCGGAATACGCGAAGAAACAGTGCAAACTGGTGAGCTTTGACCCCAATATCCGCCTTATGCTTTGGGAGGATGCAGAGGATGCCCGCGCCCAGATTGAGCGAGCCATAAAATATGCTGATATTCTGAAAGTGTCGGAAGAAGAAATGGCTTTCCTCACCGGAACCCAGGATTTAGACACCGGTTCAAAGCGCCTGCTTGATAAAGGGGCGGCTCTGGTTCTGGTTTCGCTGGGGGAACAGGGCGCTTACTATCGGAATCACAGTTCTTCCGGTCATGTTCCCGCCTATCCGGTAAACACCGTAGACACAACAGGCGCTGGGGACGCTTTTATCGGCGCGTTCCTGTGGAAGAACAAAGGCATGATGCGGGAAGAATTGGCTTTCATGAATCCTGTGCAGTTGAAGCAGATGGTCAGATTTGCGAATGCCGCCGGAGCTATGACAACTACCGGCAGCGGCGCTATTCCAGCCATGCCTGACCTTGAGCAAATCCAGTCTTTTATGCGTGAAAAGGAGGACGTTTTATCATGCAGGCAGTAACAATTTCTCTCACAGAGGTCAATCAGGTAAAGCGGTTTGTCAATCTGATTGGGCAGGCCCCTTTCGATGTGGATGTGGTATCGGGACGGTACACGGTGAACGCTAAATCCATGCTGGGCATTTACAGTCTGGATTTAAGTAAGCCCATCCAGGTCGTGATCTACAGTGATGACTGTGAAGAACTGAAAAAGAACCTGACGGAATTTATGCCTTGTTGAACTCCACATATTTACTATAAGCAAGGTAGAGATAGAGACCGTTAAGAGGTTCCGTATCGTGGCGGTTTTGAGAAATCAAAGCCGCCACTTTTTATGACCAGTAGGCGGCATATAGGAGGATGCCGCCATGCAGTTGCGATGCAAAAAACGGATTGATATTTACTCATCAAAAAAATCCTGATCCCCACAGCGACGGAGCCTACCCCGGTTTGCGAAAGTAGTCATTTCCTGTCGATTCATAATGCTGTCCTCTGCGCCCGAATGGTCCCGTACCATCCGGGCGCTTTTGTATTTCAAGGCCAGCGACACCGGCCACGCTGCCGCTCCCCGCCCCTTTCGTTCAGATCCCGGCAAAATCTGAACGAAAGGAAAATGCAGGATGGGAATTACCATCAGAAAGCATAGGCGCAATCTGTCCTATGACGATGCCACTACCCTTGACGAAATTTGGGTGATAGCGAAACAGTTTGACCGGAGTTTTTACCGTGAGTGGAAAGACCATTGGGACGAGCGCGGCTATGACGAGTACATAGTTGTCACCGAGGGCCGTTTGCCCTATTGCGAATCGCCAGAGCAGTATATTTGCCGCATGGAAACCCGCAGGGAAATTCTTGCGGTGTTGGCTCTCTGCACCAAGAAGCAGCGGGAGCGGTTTCTGCTCCATGCTCTCTACGATCTCAGCTATGAGGAAGTCGGAAAAATCTGCGGATGCTCTGATGTTGCGGTTTTCAAAAGCATCTCGGCTGTCCGAAAAAAATTTTTGAAATTTTTCGGGTAAGTGGGTTAGTGAATAGCCGTTCAAAACGGCTATAAGGTGAGGGGCGATATGCTCCATCACCGGAAGGGACAAGCTGCTGCGGCTTGTCCCTTCTGACATTTAAAGGAGGTCTTTATGACAATTATCAGACTGCACCACCGCCACCCCCGCTGCC
>CAMVYG010000205.1 GCA_947171615.1 uncultured Clostridia bacterium | reverse complement strand
TTCTTGGGATCGCGGGCCTTTTCAGAGCCGGAAAAAAGCTCCCGAAAGCCGATAAACAGCAGAAAAACTCCGAACAGCCTGCGCAGCAGGGTCACGTCCAGCAGAGAAGCCAGAAGCGCGCCCAGAATGCAGGCGGGCAGTCCTGCCAGGGTGCACCACAGCACGGCCTGCTTTTCGATCAGCCTGTTTTTTGCATGGCCCCACAGGGCCGGCAGGGCACAGCAGATAAAATACAGGAGGTTGATCCCGCCCGCCTGCTGCTGAGTTAAACCGGAAACCAGCGTGAGCCACAGGATCAGCAATGTGCCGCCGCCGATGCCAAAACCGGAAAGCACACCGGTAAGTCCTCCGGCCAAAAGAGAAAGAAACCACATCATAGGGCCAGTACCGCCCGGATGCCGCCGTATAAGATCAAAAGCCCGAAAATACGGCGCAGAAAAGTGACGGGCATTTTTTGAAAGACCCGGCCGGAGATCAATCCGCCAATGCCGCCGCCGATCAGATAAGGCAAAGCGGCACTGAGATCCAGCGCGCCCTTCCAGAAGTAGATCCCGGCCGATACCAGGGAAAGGGGCAGGATCACCGCCACAGAGGAGGCAAAGGCTTTTTTCTGCTCCATTCCCATCCATTTCGTGAAAAGCGGCACCAGAAACAACCCGCCGCCGGAACCGAACAGGCCGTTGGCAAGGCCTCCCAGACCGCCGATCACCGCGAATTTTCCCTTTTCCTTCTTCATAAACGCTCCTTTGAGGTAAAAAGCTGTTTGTGATTTTTCCAAACCACCCTGCGTTCAGTTTCCCCAAAAGATTCCAAAAGATTCCTTTCCTTATAGAAAAAAGCGGAGAACCGGTCTTACATCGGTTCTCCGCTTTTGAAAACGGGAAAATACAAATGAAAAACTTATTTTAAATGAATATAGTATTGCGGAGAGCCGTTTTCCATGCGTTCTTCCTTGATCTCAAACATATCCAGAGAATCCAGGAAGGGTGTGAGCTTGGTAAAGCCGTAATTTCGCACGTCAAAATCCGGGTAGCGTTTCCCCAGAATATTTCCCACCTTGCCGATGAAGATCCAGTTGTCCTCATCGGAATTTTCCCGCACGATGGTTCGCAGAGCCTGACGGATGGTATGCAGGCTGGTCTTCAGCTCGCTGGTTTCCGACAGGCGGTCAGGCTCGGCTTTGGATTCAGCCTTTCCCTTCCCTGCCGGTTTTTTGGAGGAAGCTTTGCGATCTTTCTGAGCGGTGCGTTTCATAGGCTCAGGCCGGGTTTCTTCCTGCTCCGCTTCAACGGCAGCGGCAAGGATATCCAGGTATTTGAATTTATTGCAGGCGGCGATAAAGGAATTGGGCGTTTTGCTTTCCCCCATGCCGATCACCGTCATGCCGGATTCCCGCAGCCGGGCGGCCAGGCGGGTGAAATCGCTGTCGGAGGAAACCAGGCAGAAGCCGTCCACCTGCCCGGAATAAAGGATATCCATAGCGTCGATGATCATAGCGGAATCAGTGGAATTTTTCCCTGTGGTGTAGCTGTACTGCTGGATCGGCAGTACGGAATTATCCAGCAGAGTGCTTTTCCAGGAGACAAGGGCGGGGTTGGTCCAGTCTCCGTAGATCCGCTTGTAGGTGGCGATGCCGTCCTTGGAGATCTCATCCAAAATAATTTTAATGTACTTTACCGAAACATTGTCCGCATCGATCAGTACGGCAAACCGGGAGTCATTGGCCATAAAATAAATTCCTTTCTGTGTTTTCTTCTGTTCAGACGCCTTCTTCCGGGATAATAACAGCTTTGCTGTTATTATCTTAGCACAAAATTTCAAAAAAAGGAAACGAAAACGGAATTTTACAAAATTGGGCAGTACAGGCAGTTTCCTTCAAGGATTTTCATACATATGAACTATGCGGAACGCTCGTTGAGCGTACCACACACGGCCGACTTTGGCGAAATGGGGGAATACTTATGTTTTTAAAGCAGCTGCTGGACTTTTTTTCCGGGATTTTTTACCTGTTTCTGCATGTTACCGGCGGAGGGACGTTTCCAAAGGCGCTGAGCGCCCAGGAGGAAAAGAAGTGCCTGGAGGAAATGGCGCAGGGAAGCGCGGCTGCCCGAAGAAAGCTGATCGAGCACAACCTCCGGCTGGTAGCGCATATCATTAAGAAATACTACGCCAACCAGAATGACCAGGAGGATCTGATCTCCATTGGCACTATCGGGCTGATCAAGGCCATAGACAGCTTCAACGCGGAAAAGGGCATCAAGCTTTCCAGCTATGCTTCCCGGTGTATTGAAAACGAGATCCTCATGTTTTTCCGCAGCGGGAAAAAGAGCGCCCAGGACATTTCCATCAATGAACCTATCGAAACGGACAAATCCGGCAACACCCTGACATTGATGGATACCATGGCGGTGGATGATAACATTATCGACAATATCGACACGAAAATGAAAAGCGAAAAGCTTTACGGCTTCATCGATAAGGTGCTGACCCGGCGGGAGAAGGAGATCATTCGCATGCGGTACGGCCTGGGCGGTGGAAAGCCCCTGCCCCAGCGTGTGGTGGCAAAGCGGTTGGGAATCTCCCGCAGCTATGTATCCCGCATTGAGAAAAAGGCACTCCAGAAGCTCCGGGGTGAGTTTGAGGGGGAGGACGCAGTAGGGCAGCGGTGATCCGGATAAGGTCTGTGTGGTATTGCGGCTGGTGATGCCCTCAGTCAGAATCTGCTGAGAGATGCGTCGAACGCCCAGCTGTTCGTTGGCATAGAACTGGAATATCCGGCGTATTACCCTGGCTTCTTCCTCGTTGACGGTGAGCACGCATTTTTCTTTGTTGTAGCCCCACAGCTTATCATTTCCCAGCACATGACCGTTTTTTATGGCCAGCCGGTAGCCGAATTTCAACCGGCTGGAAAGCTTCCACAGCTCGTCCTGAGCCACCCCTGCCATGACAGTCAAACAGAATTTACTGTCCAGGTCGAGAGTGTTGATGCCGTCATTTTTGAATAACACTCCCACGCCGTTCCTTTCTTTCATGTCTTTTCCCGCCGGATAAAGAATGGCTTTAGGAAGCTTTTTGTGCCACGAGGGTGTATTTTCCTTCATCAAAAAGCCTCCTGTACAATGAAGTCACATCATTGTACAGGAGGTTTGCGATGAAATTTATTGACGTTTCCTTTTCCCAATTTAAGAGTGAATGATCCTGCTGCTCTTCAGGAAGTTCAGTAGACCACCTTTACCGGCAGTCCGGTTTCCATGGATTTATTGCATGCCATCACGAAAGCTACGCTTTTATAGGCATCGGCATAGGGGGAACGGATCTTGCTTGCATCTCCGGTAAGCACTGCATCAATAAAGGTGCGGTCACATACCAGTCCAAAATCCACATGGTTTTTCACGGTAATTCCCACTTCATTGTCGCTTTTCCGCTGCGTGCCGTCTCCGGCAATTGTCCCCTCTGTCTGAGCGGCCTTGTCGCGCTCATCAATGCCGTACATTGTGGCCTTTGTGCAGAGGTAGTAATCCATCCGGGAGCTTCGGGAGCCAAATGTCATTTTGGAGTCCCAGGAGGCTCCGTCCAGGGAATAGCATCCGGTCATCATCGTGCAGGTAACACCGTTTTTGAAGGTGATAAGTGTAGTGGAAAGATCGTCTGTAAAATATCCGGGGTTCTCTTCCTGCGTAACATATCCCCTGCTGGCCACGGAATAGACAGTGTCAGGCTCTGTTTTCAGCAGATACCGGAGCATATCCATCTGATGGATGGTCTGTTCCACAAGCTGGCCGCCGGAAGTGCTTTTCACGTTCCACCAAGGCGCATCCGGGATCCCACCGACCCGGGAAGCAGCTACGTGAAGGATGGGATTTTTCTCCACAAACTCCATAGCGGAATCATTGATATCGTCATAGCGGCACTGAAAACCGGAAGCGGCGATGATCCCCTTTTCCTCCACTTGACGCACCAGTTCCCGTGCAAGGTCCATATCCAGGGCAAGGGGTTTCTCCACAAAGAACGGTATCCCCCTGCGGATCGTTTCGAACTCGATTCTCCCATGACAGGTAGGCGGGACGCAGATAAACACCATATCGGGCTTTATTTCATCATACATGGTGACGTAATCTGTATAGGCTTTGCCGCCGGCCTGTTTCACGAAGCTTTCTGCCCTCTCCAAAATCAGATCGCAGAATCCGGCCAATTCAATGTCCTGGAACTGGAGAAAATGCTCCAGATGATAC
>CAMVYG010000204.1 GCA_947171615.1 uncultured Clostridia bacterium | reverse complement strand
TCTGTTTCTGTAAACAAGAGTTCAAGCTTTATCGGTACTTTTAAACGTTTTTGCAATAAAGAATATAAGCGTAATATCTGGCAGTTCCGCTCTTACGACCACGTTGTTCGTGATGAAAATGACTATTTGAAAATATGGAACTATATAGAAAATAATCCAGCTAAGTGGAGTGAAGATCGCTTTTTTGTGTAAAACAAAGCAATTTAGGAAAAAGTATCCAGCCAAAGAATGAAGAGGAGTGTTATAGTTATGCCGCTGAATAAGGAGATCAAAAAAGTTTTGGTGATCGGCTCCGGCCCTATCGTGATCGGGCAGGCCGCCGAGTTTGATTATGCGGGAACTCAGGCCTGCCGCGCTCTTCGGGAGGACGGGATCGAGATCGTACTGGTGAATTCCAACCCGGCAACCATTATGACAGATCAGGCAATGGCAGATAAAATCTATATTGAGCCCCTGACCCTTACCACCGTGAAGCGCATCATCGAAAAGGAGAAGCCCGACAGCATCCTTTCCGGCTTTGGAGGGCAGACCGGCCTCACCCTTTCCATGCAGCTTGCCAAAGAGGGCTTTCTGGAAAGCCATGGGGTGCGCCTGCTGGGCGCTTCTCCTGAGACCATCGACAAGGCGGAGGATCGCCAGCTCTTTAAGGACACCATGGAGAAGATCGGGCAGCCCTGTATTCCCTCCAAGGTAGTCACGACCGTAGAGGACGCGGCAAGCTTTGCCACCGAGATCGGCTATCCCGTGATCATTCGCCCGGCCTTTACCCTGGGCGGTTCCGGCGGCGGCATTGTAAACGATTTGCAGGAGCTGCGGGAGGTTTCCGCCAACGGCCTGGCGCTGTCTCCCATTACCCAGATCCTGGTGGAAAAGAGCATTGCGGGCTGGAAGGAAATCGAATTTGAGGTGATGCGGGATCACAAGGGAAATACCATCACCGTCTGTTCCATGGAAAATCTGGACCCCGTGGGCGTACATACCGGCGATTCCATTGTGATCGCTCCCACTGTTACCCTTTCCGATAAGGAATACCAGATGCTTCGCTCCGCCGCTTTGAAGATCATCAACGAGCTGGGGGTAGAGGGTGGCTGTAACTGTCAGTTTGCTTTGCACCCTACCTCCTTTGAATATGCCGTGATCGAGGTAAACCCCAGAGTGTCCCGTTCTTCCGCGCTGGCCTCCAAGGCCACGGGTTATCCCATTGCCAAGGTGGCAACGAAGATCGCCATCGGTTATACGCTGGACGAGATCAAAAACGCCGTGACTGGTAAAACCTATGCGGCCTTTGAGCCGTCTCTTGACTATGTGGCGGTGAAGTTCCCCAAATGGCCCTTTGATAAATTTGTCTATGCCAAGCGGGAGCTGGGTACTCAGATGAAGGCTACCGCCGTGGTGATGAGCATTGCCGATACCTTTGAAATGGCCCTGATGAAAGCAGTGCGGGGCGCGGAGATCGGTCTGGATACGCTGAACCTGCCGAAGTTTGAGGCGGAGCCGGAGGAAGCTCTCTGGCAGATCGCCACCTGTGCCACGGACGAGCGCATTTTTGCCGTATACGCCCTTTTGAAGCGGGGCGTTTCCGTGGAAGAAATGCACGGGAAAACCATGATCGACTGCTGGTTCCTTACAAAGCTCCAGAACCTGATCGCTTATGAACGGGAGCTTGCCGCGGGGCAGCTGACCGAGGAGCTTTATACCAGAGGCAAGCAGCTGGGTTACCCCGATTCCACCATTTCCCGGCTTTCCGGCTGTAAAGTGGAATTTGTGCGGAAACCCACCTTTAAAATGGTGGATACCTGCGCCGGGGAATTTGCCGCCCACACCCCATATTTTTATGCCGCCTACAATACGGAAGAATCCGGCGGTGAGGACGAGGCTTTGGAATTTATCCGGGATAAGGGAGACAAGCCCACCGTGGTGGTGCTGGGCTCCGGCCCCATTCGTATCGGCCAGGGCATTGAATTTGACTATGCCAGCGTTCACTGTGTCATGTCTCTTCAGCAGCTGGGATATCAGGTAGTGATTATCAACAATAACCCGGAAACGGTTTCCACCGATTTCGATACCGGGGACAGGCTGTATTTCGAGCCTCTTTCCCCGGAGGATGTGATGGATATTCTTCACATCGAAAAGCCCATCGGCGTGGTGGTGGCCTTCGGCGGGCAGACCGCCATTAAGCTCACCAAAACCCTGGCAGAGAACAATATTCCCATTCTGGGTTCTTCCGCCGATACCATCGATATGGCGGAGGACAGAGAGCGGTTTGACGATTTACTGGAGCGCTCCGGCATCAAGCGCCCGAAAGGATTTACGGTCATGACTGCCGAAGAAGCGCTGGAGGCCGCCAAAAAGCTGGGCTATCCGGTGCTGATGCGCCCCTCCTATGTGCTGGGCGGGCAAAATATGATCATCGCCTACTGTGATGAGGACATTGAGGAATACATGGGGATCATCCTTTCCCACAAGCAGGATAACCCCGTGCTGATCGATAAGTACCTTTCCGGCATGGAGATCGAGGTAGACGCTATCTGTGATGGGGAAACCATTCTGATCCCCGGCATTATGGAGCACGTGGAGCGCACGGGCATCCATTCCGGCGACAGTATTGCCGTGTACCCTGCCTCCGATATTGACGACGACATGAGCGCGAAAATCGTTTCCACCACGGAAACCCTCTGCCGGGAGCTGCATGGCATTGGGCTCATTAACCTTCAGTATATTATTATGGACGGGGAAATTTACGTTATTGAGGTAAATCCCCGGGCAAGCCGGACAGTGCCCTATATCAGCAAGGTGACAGGCGTTCCCATGTGCGATCTTGCCACCCGGGCAAGCCTTGGGGAAAAGCTCCGGGATATGGGTTACGGCACGGGGCTTTATAAGCCCTCTCCCTATGTGGCGGTGAAGGTGCCGGTGTTCTCCTTTGAAAAGCTCACCGATGTGGATACCCACCTGGGCCCGGAGATGAAATCTACCGGTGAGGTGCTGGGCATCGGCAATAATCTGGAAGAGGCTCTTTATAAAGGACTGGTGGCTTCCGGCCACAACATGAAGCGGGGCGGCGGTGTATTTATCACCGTGCGGGATCAGGATAAGCCCGAGATTGGTGAGATCGCCAAGAAGTTTGCCAAAATGGGCTTTGAGCTGTATGCCACCACCGGCACCGCTATGGTGCTTGCCAAGGTGGGGCTTTCCGTGAAGATCGTGGATAAGATCCACGAAAGCTCTGTCAACACCATTACCCTGCTGGAAAGCAAAAAAGTGAATTACGTGATCTCCACCTCTGCCAAGGGCAGAAACCCCGCCCGGGACAGCGTGAAGATCCGCCGGAAAGCGAGCCTTTTGGGAATCCCCTGTCTGACGGCGCTGGATACCGCCAACGCCCTGGCAGATTCCCTGATGAGCCGCTACACCCCGGAAAATACGGAGATCATCGATATCAACAACCTCAAAAAGCAGAAGCAGAAAATGCACTTTACCAAAATGTCCGCCTGCCGGAACGATTATATCTACATCAACTGCTTTGAGCCGGAAAATATGGTGGCTTCCCCTGAGTTCCTTTCTATCTACCTTTCCGACCGGCACAACGGCGTGGGCGGCGATGGAGTGATCCTCATTTGTCCTTCGGAGAAAGCGGACGCTCAAATGCGTATGTTTAACCTGGACGGCAGCGAGGGCCTGATGTGCGGCAACGGGATCCGTTGCGTGGCAAAGTATCTGTTTGATAACGGGATCGCCAAGGGCGAAAAGCTGGGCGAGGGCAGATATTTGCTTCGTATCGATACCAAAAGCGGTGTGAAGGACTGCGCCGTTACCACTAAAAACGGGCTTGTTTCCAAAGTGACGGTGAATATGGGGAAGGCGGAGCTTGCCCCGGAAAAGATCCCGGTTCGGCTGGAGGGAGAAAGCGTTGTCAATAAGCCGGTATCCATCGACGGCGATGTGTACCGCGTTACCTGCTGTTCTATGGGAAACCCGCACTGCACGGTGTTTGTTCCCTCTGTGGATAAGCTGGATCTGGAAACGCTGGGGCCGAAGTTTGAAAACGACCCCATGTTCCCGGACCGGGTAAACGCAGAGTTTGTGGAGGTCATTGACAAGCACACTCTGAAAGCCAGGATTTGGGAACGGGGCAGCGGCGAGACCATGGCCTGCGGCACCGGGACCTGTGCCGCCGTGGTAGCGGCCACCTTAAACGGCTATTGCGAAAAGGGCAGAGATATCCGGGTGATTTTAAAG
>CAMVYG010000203.1 GCA_947171615.1 uncultured Clostridia bacterium | reverse complement strand
CCCCTGCGTCCGCCCAATAAAATTCCGGAACAGGCTCCTCTGCTTCAAAGGCCCAGCCGGTCATACGCCATTCCACATGGGTAAAAATGTGCTTTGCCGCCGGAAGCTTTTCCGGTTTTCCAGCCTGTACACCCCAGTCCTTTAAAGCGGCCCCGGCCTCTTCTTCCGGAAGCGTTCCCGGCACTCCCGGCAGCTCCCACATACCGGCCAAAAGTCCTTTTTCCGGGCGGCGGCTCAGAGCCAGCCTTCCCTTGCAGCTCAAAAGAAACACCGTGCGTTCTTCTACTTTTCTGGGTTTTTTTGGCTTTTTCACAGGCAGTTCTTCCTCGATTCCCGCCTTGTGCGCCAGGCAGAGCTTTGATAAGGGGCATTCCCCACAGCTTGGCGCTCCGTTGGGCAGACAGACCATGGCCCCCAGCTCCATGAGAGACTGGTTAAAGTCCCCGGCCCGATCTTTAGGGATAATGGCGGAAATTTCCGCCTCCACCCGCTTTTTTACTTTAGCGTCCAAGATATCCTCCCGGCGGGCCAGCAAACGGGAAACCACCCGCAGCACATTGCCGTCCACGGCGGGTACGGGAATTCCAAAGGCAATAGAGGCAATGGCTCCGGCGGTGTATTCCCCAATGCCGGGCAAAGAGCGCAGCTCCTCAAAGGAAGCCGGAAGCTCTCCGCCGAACCGCGCCATCACCTGCCGGGCCCCTTTTTGCAGATTCCGCACCCGGTTATAATAGCCCAGGCCCTCCCACAGCTTCAAAAGCTGCTCCTCCGGGGCCTCCGCCAGCGCCTTCACCGTGGGAAGCTGGTCTAAAAACCGTTCGTAATAAGGCTTTACCGCCTCTACTCTGGTCTGCTGCAGCATGATCTCCGATACCCACACCCGGTAAGGCGTAGGCTGTTCCCGCCAGGGCAGCACCCTGGCGCAGCCATCGTACCACCGAAGCAGCAAGGCCGGCACTTCCGCCAGCAGCTCTTTTTCCTCCACCCGCGTCTGCGTTTCCACCCAAACCAACTCTTTTCCTAACAATTAACAGCTAAGAGAATGTCGGTGCTTTCCTGCAAGGAAAGAGAGGCGTTTTGCGCCTCAGACCTTCTCCCAAGACAACTGCTCCGCAGTTGTCTGTCCAGCACCCAGTATTCTACACCATACACTACACATTGTCAAAGCTCCAGCCATTTTTTCAGCTCCTCATACAGCTCCACCGCTTTGAATTTTATCCTGTACTTCTCTGGATTTTTCACCAGTTCCCGCTGGTTTTCCGGCAAAAGGGAAAGAGCGTCCTCCGGCCTTTCCTCCGCAGCGGGCAAACAAAGGGCGGGAAACACCACGCACCACCAGTTTTTCCCTTTCCCCTCCCCGATGGTCACCAGCAGGGTCCTGTATTTTCCGGCGGGCAGACTGAAAGCTTCATAGTCCCGGGTGGGGAAATACTGATCTGTTACCCTCACAGCGGCGCTTTCCGAAAACCCGTTTTCCCGCAGGGCCTTGTTTGCCGCTTTTTCCAGCGTTTCCAGATGAACGCACAGAATACTGTTTGCCTCCTCCATGGTTTCCGCGTCCCCTACCCACTGTTCCGCTTCCCTGAGCACGGCGTCCCGTACTTTCAGCTTTACCGCCTGATCCCGCTGTGAATCGGAATTCGCGATCACATGCAGCCGCACAATATGCCGAGGCAGTTCCTCGCTGGAAACCGCAAAAGGAAGCATGGAGGCTACCATTGCCAACACAAATCCGCAGGCCATCGCCCGCAGAAGCGTTCTTTTTTTCCCGTCTGCCATACACACTTTTTTCATATGTACCCCGTCCTTTCTTTTTTCACAGGAAGTATGGGACGGCTTTTTGGGAAATATACAGTTGACAAGGGGAGTAAAATAGAGGTAGGCGGAAAATGTGCTGCCTGCTATTGGTTGTCAGATAAATTATAAATTTAATTACTAGCGATTCGCTCTTGGAAAAGGGCACTGCACCCACTGTCATTCTGAGCCGACTGGAAGAAGTCGAAGAATCTCGGCCACATCCCAGCTAGCGATTAGTAAGGCCCTTTTTATTCGCCGGTTTCTTCTGATCGAGATTCCTCGCTTTGCTCGGAATGACAGTGAATGGTGGATTGGTAAAATGAATTCTAATTTAGCATGCTGGTTGTTAGCGATCAGGTGTTAGGTATTAGAAAAGGCCGTGCTCTTTCTAACAACTAACAGCTAATAGCTAACGACTAATTACCAACAGCTAAATAATCAGAACGGAGTTTTTTATGCTGGATATTTTACTGGATTCGATTTTTGATACCCTGAAGGCTCTGCCCTTCCTGTTCGGCGCTTATCTGCTGCTGGAATTTTTGGAGCGCCGGGCAAGCGGCAAGCTGGTTTCTGCTTTACGGGGGCCTTTGGGGCCAGTAGGCGGGGCCGTGCTGGGGTGCGTTCCCCAATGCGGATTTTCCGTGGCGGCGGCAAACTTTTATGCCGGACGGCTGATTTCCCCCGGCACGCTGCTGGCGGTATTTCTTGCCACCAGCGATGAGGCCGTTCCCCTTCTGCTTTCCCGCCCGGAAGCCATGCCGGATCTTTTGCGGCTGCTGGGCGTCAAGCTTATTGCCGCCATTTCTCTGGGCCTTCTGACAGATCTTGTATCTCAGCGTATTCTGAAGCGCTCTCAGGAGCCTCCGTTTCACGATTTCTGCGAAGAATGCGGCTGTGAGGAAAAGGGCGTTCTGCGGGCGGCTCTCCACCACACCGGAGAGGTAGTGCTCCTGCTTTTCCTGGTCAACCTGGCTTTGAGCTATGCCATCTATTTTATCGGTGAAGATGCCCTTTCCCGGTTTTTGCTTTCCGGCAGTATTTTTCAGCCGTTTCTGGCGGCTCTGCTGGGCTTTATCCCCAACTGCGCCGCTTCCGTGCTGCTGACCGAACTGTATCTTGCCGGCTCTCTCTCCTTCGGCTCCGTTGTAGCCGGGCTGTGTACCGGCGCGGGACTGGGATTGATCGTTCTCTTTCAGGTAAACCGCCGCCTCCGGGAAAACCTTACGCTGGCAGGCGTGCTGTATGCTGCCGCTGTTTTTACCGGGCTCATCTGCAATCTGCTGTTTCCCCGCTGAGGTTGAAAAAAAGTTGATATCTGCTGTCTATTCTATGATTTACTACTCTATAGAAACATCATTTTGCAGAGCCGCAAATCCCCGTAAAGAGGGCGGACCGTCCGGAGGCCGGTCCCTACATTTTGGTTGGGTACTAAATTGTAATTCTCCAAACCGCTTCTGCGCACTGAAAAAGGAGGGATCACCATGGCCTATAAGCTTCTGGTAGTGGACGATGAACAGGATATTGCCCTGATGCTTCGGGATCTGTTTACCTTGAAGGGGTATGAGGTTTTTACCGCCTTGAATGCCGGGGAAGCTCTGAGTCTTTGTGCCAGGGAGCCGGATCTGATTTTGCTGGACGTCAACATGCCGGACATGGACGGCTTTTCCCTTTGCAGGCAGATCCGGAACTTTGTGCCCTGCCCCATTCTCTTTCTGACTGCCCGAATTGAGGACGCCGACAAGCTCATGGGCTTTGCCGCAGGCGGAGACGACTACATTCTAAAGCCCTTTTCCAGCGAAGAGCTGCTGGCCCGGGTTACCGCTCATCTCCGCCGGGAGGAACGGCACAGGGAGGAAAGCCGCGTAAAATTCATGGGCGGCATGGTCATCGATTACAGCCAGCGGTGTCTCTTTCAAAACGGGGAGCCGGTCAAGCTGGCCAAAAAGGAATTTGACATTGTGGAGCTTTTATCCATGCACCCCACTCAGGTTTTCGACCGGGAGCACATTTACGAATCGGTATGGGGCTGGGACAGCGAGGGCGACAGCGCCGTTGTGGCGGAGCATATCCGGCGTATTCGGGCAAAGCTTACCGCCGCAGGCTGCGGAGACCGGGTGGAAACCATATGGGGCGTGGGCTACAAATGGAAACATACCATCGGTTAACAAAGGGAGACACGCCTGCCGACAACAAACAGGAGATTTCCCGCGTTTATAGCGCAGATTCGCCGTTTCTCTAAAATTTGTCGGCAGGTCCCATGGAGTTTTTTGGCAGGGAAAAGGCGGGGATGGCAAGGCAGACGAGGCAGCCAGGCTCACGCCTGGCAACGAGAATAACAAAGCCAACTCCCCTTTTCACGCCTAAAAACCGTGTTTCCTCTTGCTAAGCGATGGTAACAAAAGGCTTCTTATCTTTAGTGAAATTGGTATCTGTATGAAAAAGCAAACAAAAATGAAACGGCA
>CAMVYG010000202.1 GCA_947171615.1 uncultured Clostridia bacterium | reverse complement strand
ATTGGCGCGGGGGAAACCTTTGAAATTGCCAATATTCAGGGGCCGGGCGCTATTCAGCATATTTGGATGACCCCCACCGGAAAATGGAGAAATTGCATTCTTCGCTTTTATTGGGACGACCAGGAAACGCCCTCTGTGGAATGCCCTGTAGGGGACTTTTTCTGTTGCGGCTGGCAGGAGTACCACAAGGTTTCCACTTTGGCGGTATGCGTCAATCCCGGCAGCGGCCTGAACTGCTACTGGACCATGCCCTTCCGGAAGCGCTGCCGGATCACCATGGAAAACCGGGGCGATGAATCCATGGTCCTCTTCTATCAGGTGGATTATGCGCTGGGTGAGATCCCGGAAGACGCCGCATATTTCCACGCTCAGTTTAACCGCGTCAACCCCCTTCCCTACAAAGAGGTGTATACCATTTTGGACGGCGTGAAGGGCAAGGGCCAGTATGTGGGAACTTATATGGCCTGGGGCGTGAATAACAACAACTGGTGGGGCGAGGGCGAGATCAAGTTCTACATGGACGGCGATCAGGAATATCCCACTATTTGCGGCACCGGAACGGAAGATTACTTCTGCGGCTCCTACAACTTTGAAAATCCGCTTACCCATAAAGAATATGTGGAGTTTACCACGCCTTACGCGGGCTTATATGAAATCAGCCGGGATGATCTGTACCGCTGCCAGAAGCGCTTCGGCATGTACCGGTTCCATATTACCGATCCCATTCGCTTCGAAAACGACCTGAAGGTCACCATTCAGGCGCTGGGTTGGAGAGAGGGCGGCAGATATCTGCCCATGCAGGATGATATCGCCTCGGTTGCCTTCTGGTATCAAACCCTGCCTGCGGCAGAGTTTCCAAAGCTGAAGGACAAAGATTATCTGGAAATCATCTAAATGGAAAGCGGGGATTGTATTATCATGAAATATAGGCCGAAAATTTTAGTCGTCGGCAGCTTTGTGATGGATCTCATTGTTTCTACCCATCGTTTTCCTGAGCAGGGCGAAACGGTTTTGGGAGATGGATTTCAAACGGCTGCCGGGGGTAAGGGAGCCAATCAGGCCATTCAGGCAGCCCGTCTGAACGCCGAAACGTCCATGGTCGGAAGAGTTGGAAACGACGCTTTTGGAAAAGAGCTTATCCACTCCTGCGAGAAAAACGGCGTGGAGTGCAGCCATGTTGTGATCGATAGGGAAAAGCCTTCCTCTGTTGGCAATGTGCAGTTGCGTGTGGATGAGGACGGAAAAACGCAAAACCGCATTATCGTGGTTCCGGGGGCCAATATGGCCATTACTCCGGAGGATATTCGCTTTTTGCAGACGGAGATTGACAGGTACGACATGGTTTTGCTCCAACTGGAGATTCCCATGGAGATCAACGAGCTGGCAGCGGAATATGCCTGTGCAAAAGGCGTTCCCGTGATGCTGAATTCCGCTCCTTCCGACCGGATCAGCAGGCAGCTGCTGTCCCGGCTTACCTTTATCTCTCCCAACGAATATGAAGCGGCGGATCTGACCGGCGTTACGATCCGCAGAAACGGAAACGAGGTCGATCTGGACGACGTTCGGGAAGCGGTGAACCGCCTGCTGGAGATGGGCGTTGAGAATGTGTTGATCACGCTGGGCTCTGCGGGAGCGGCTTTTGGAAACTGTAAAGAATTTTTTATGGTTCCCGCCTTAAGCGGCGTTACGCCTGTGGATCCCACAGGAGCAGGCGATTCGTTTGTCGGCGCATTTTCCGCATTTGTATCCATGGGGATCAATACCAAAACCGCAGTTCAGATCTCCAATTATGTGGGTGCTCTCACGGTGTCCGCTATGGGGGCTCAGCCCTCGCTGCCTTCACTGGAAGAGGTAGCGGCCCTGATCCGGGAGCGCGGGGAAGAAGATCTGCTGTCTGTTGTGGAAGATCTGCTGAACCATGGGGAAACAGTTTCAAAAGGAGGTCAAAGCTCATGAAAACATGGGATTTGGAAGCGTTAGCTGTATTTGATAAAGCGGTTTGTAAGGAAATTACCGAGTTTTTGAACAACGTGAACAACGAAGAATATATTCGCGCCGCGGAGCTGATTTTGCAGGCGCAAGAGCGGGGCAACCGGGTACATATCACGGGAATCGGAAAGCCCGGTCACGTTTCCGCTTACGGAGCTTCCCTGCTGTCTTCTACCGGTACGCCCACCTATTTCCTCCATGGAACGGAAGCGGTACACGGCTCCTGCGGACAGTTGCTCCCTGGGGATGTAGTGATCGCTATTTCCAACAGCGGCGAAACAGCAGAACTAAAATCCACGGTAACAGCCATAAAAAATAACGGCTGCTCCGTAATTGCTGTTACCGGGAATTCGGAGTCCTGGCTGGCCTCTCAGGCAGAGGTGCATTTGTTTGCGGGGGTTCCAGCAGAGGGTGATCCATTAAACCGTGCGCCGCGCATCTCCATTCTGGCGGAAAATTTAGTGATCCAGCGGTTGAGCCTTTTATTGCAGATTCACCGGAAATTGGATCCCACCCAATATGTAAAGTGGCATCCCGGTGGAATGCTGGGGAACCTGAGAAAAGACGAAGTGTAACGGCGGCCGGATAAAAAACAGGGTTAGGAGTGTCGCACACAGTATGGCAACAATTTATGACATTGCGAAGAAAACGGGATTTTCAGCGTCAACGGTTGCCCGTGCGCTAAACGGGAAGGGGTATTGCAGTGCGGCGGCAAAGGAGATCATCCTGCGCACGGCGGAGGAAATGGGGTATGTTCCCCATGAGGCCGCTAAGATGCTCAAAAGCAATATCACGAAAAAAATCATGATGTGTATTCCCGATATTATGAATCCCTATTACTTTGCCATGATCCACGGCGCTGCGACTACCTTGGAACGCTCCGGTTACAGTATTTTGCTGGGGTACACCATGCACAGTCCGGAAAAGGAATTTGAAGTGCTGGATTCGTTAAAAGGGCACTTTGTAGACGGCGTGATTTTTGGCTCCTTTGATTATACCCCTGCCCTGATTGATGCAATAGAGGCCACGGGGCTGCCTACTGTCATTACAAGCTATTATCAGAGCCCCAGTGGCTTTCATGGCTATGACTGTGTTTATGTGGATCAGCCTCAGGCTGCCTGGATCGCTGCAACCCACTGTATTGAAATGGGGCATCGGCGGATCGCTTTTCTGGGGGGAAATCCCAAAGAGCAGAATACCAGAGAACGGTATGAAGGATATCGGCGGGCGCTGGAAGAACATCACATTCCTGTTGATAAAGCGCTTGTCCTTCATGCGGATTTTACTAGGGATGGCGGGTATCAGGCCTTTTACGAATTTTTGCGGCATGGGGAAGACTGTACCGCCGTGGTGGCCTGTAACGATCTGATGGGGGTGGGCTGCATGAAAGCCTGTTCTGATTTTGGCCTGAATGTGCCAAACGATATTTCCATTGTAGCCCTGGATAACACAGAATATTGTTTTTGTACAACTCCCGCCATGACCTCTGTGGATATGCTGCAGGGGCAGGTAGGGGAGGAGGCAGCCGGCTTTCTGCTGGATCGGCTTTTGGAGAAACGGGCTTATCAGAAAAACATGGCCTTTTCTCCTGTGCTTGTGGAGCGCGGCTCTGTAAAGAAGCTTGGATAAAAACAAACCTTGAAAAGGAGAGAAGAACGGAGATGCGTACGGTGCGGGATGCTGTATTTGTGCCGGAATGGGTGGATTTGAGTACGGAATATCCCACGCCGGTTTTTGACCATATCAGCCGGCAGTATCTGGACATTCCCTATGGTCAGCATAAAAAGCAGGCTTTGGATATTTATCTGCCGGAAGAGGGAAAGGCCCCTTTCCCGACCATGATCATTGTACACGGCGGCGGTTTTTCCCGCGGCGATAAACGGGATCTCAGCGTGTATCCCGGATTTTACGGGCTGCGGGAGGGCTTTGCGGTGGTTGGCGTCAATTATCGCTTTTTGCCAGAGGATCGCTTTCCCTCCCAGATCCATGATGTGAAAGCGGCTATCCGGTTCCTCAGAAGGCACTCTTCGGAATACGGCCTGGACCCGGAACACTTTTTCCTGTACGGCGATTCGGCGGGAGGCCATCTGGTATCTATGGTGGGGGTAACACAGCATGCCCCGATCCTGGATGATGAGAAGGCTTTTTCCGAAGTGTCCTGTGCAGTACAGGGCGTGGCTGCCGTTGCGCCTTTGATCAATCTGGAACGCCCGTACAGCGTGTTGGAACAGACCGACTATATGCGGCCCGAGCTGAAAGCAGCCATGCTGGATGCGAGCAGCAC
>CAMVYG010000201.1 GCA_947171615.1 uncultured Clostridia bacterium | reverse complement strand
TTCCCTTACAAACGGAGAAAATTTCGAGTACATTTGGTCCGGTGATCCCAAGTACTGGAAGGGACACGCCCCGGTGCTTTTTCCCATTGTAGGCGCGCTGCGGGAGGGCAAGGCCAAAATTGACGGGGAATGGTTCCACATGGGGCAGCACGGCCTGGCCCGCCACCAGGAATTCACGCTGGTAAAGCAGGAGGAGAACTTTCTCTCCCTCCGCCTTTCTTCCGATTTTGAAACGAAAAAGCAATACCCCTTTGGGTTTTCCCTCACCGTAACCTATATCCTGACAGAAAACGGCATAGAGACCCGCTTTTCCGTGGAAAACACCGGAGACAAGGTGATGCCCTTTGCCATCGGCGGCCACCCCGGCTTTCACCTTCCTGTGGATGAACCCGCCGCCTTTGAAGACTATGTGATCCGTTTTGAGCAGCCGGAAACCCAGCGCTGCCCGGCCATTGTTATGGGAAAGGGACTGATTGATCCCGGAAAAACCGCCTTTATCCTGGAAAATCAGCAGGAGATCCCCTTGAAGCATTCCCTTTTCTATCAGGATGCCTTAATCTTTGAAAACCTTCATTCCTCCAGGGTGCAGGTTGTAAACCCCCAGACAGGAAAAGGCGTGGAAATGGACTTTTCCGGCTTCCCCATGCTGGGGATCTGGTCGGCACAGAACGACGGCCCCTATGTATGCCTGGAGCCCTGGACCGGCTGCGCTACCCGCACAGACGAGGACGATACCTTTGAAAAAAAGAAGGGAATGACCTTTCTGCCCGCCGGAGGGACCGCAGAGTTTTCTTTCTCTGTGGAAATACTGTAATCAACGCTTAAGTCAAACAGGCAAAGGAAAGAGCCGCCGATCAATCGGCGGCTCTTTTTCACTATTTTGACAGCCCCTATTTCCAGAGCTTTCCTTCCTCTGCACAGGCGGTGTTCCAGTATTCGTCCAGATAACTGAGCAGATCGGCTTTAGAAAGATTTCCCTTAGCAAATTGAGAAATTTTTTCCTCGGCTTCTGCTCCATAGCCCTCATAAGCCTGATACATGGTAGGCTCAAAGGCGTAACGGTACCGGTCGCCGCTGGCTGCCATAGTAAGCTCCGCCGCCAGGTCACCTTCTGTCAGGGAATCCTCCATGGCCGCCGCGCCCAAATGAATGGGCAGGGAGCCGCACACTTTGGCAAGATGCGTATTGTTATCCGCATTCGACAGGAAGGTCAGAAAATGCGCGGCGATCTCCTGCTCCTTTGCCGCAGACGAAATGCCCCAGCCGGTGTAGGAATTGGGAGATAAGGCCGCTGTTCCGCTTAAACCCCTGGGAAAAGGCTCTACCGCCCAGGAGCCCTCCGGCATTGTGGCACGCAGAGTTTCTGCCGCCCGGCGGTCCGCCAGCAGCAGCCCGGCTTTTCCCTCCTGGAAGGCCTTGATGGCCTCTTCCGCTGTCCAGTTCAGAGAGTCCGGCAAAGCAGAATTTATCACCTGAATAAATTCATCCGCAGCGGCCGCGGCCTTTTCTGTGGAAAAAATAGACTTCCCTTCATCGGCAACGGAAAAATATCCCGCACCGGGATCAGCCAATCTGTTTTGATGCAGAGAGCTCCACACCATGGCGTCAAAATACCGCAGCAGATTATTTTTTCCGGCAAACGCAAGCCGGCCCTGCTCTCCCAGCTTTTCCACTGCCCCGGTAATCAAAGTTCCGTTGGCGTTTAAGCCCCCGGCAATTTCCTCCCAGGTGCGGCAGTATATTTGTTGATCCGGCTCCAGCCCTTCATTGTAGGCCTCAAACCAGTCCGCACGATAATACAGAACATCCTGCAAAAAATCACTGGGCAGCAGATACGCACGGCTTGCCCCCATGGAGCCCGCCACTGTTCTTGCCGCCTGGGTCAGGGTAGCGCTTTCCTTCCAAGCCAGCAGGTAAGGGTAAAAGTCCAACAAAATGCCGTCCTGCACAAAGGCCGCCTGTTCCTCGCCGGGGATCTCGCCGATATCCACTTCTCCGGCCTTCATGGCGACCTTCAGGCTTTGAATATCAGAAAAAGAGCGCACCTCTATTCTGGTATTGGGAAAATCTGCCATATATTTTTCCGCAATTTCTTCCAAAACGGTGATTCGCCGCTCATCGCCCAAAATTTCACCCAGCACCAATATGACTTCTCTGCCGTCGTTTTTCAGGCTCACAGGCGCTTCTGAGGGCAATTCCTCCTCTGTTTTTCCACAGCCTGCCAGAGAACTGATGCAAATTATCGCCGCCAACAGTAAAAGCACTGTCTTTTTCCACTTCATAGCAAATTCCTTTCTTTTCAAAGCCAGCCCAATTTCCAGTTCCTGTCTATTATAGCCGGATATGGCTCAAAATACAAGACCGGTTCCCCACCCTGCAGGGAACCGGAAATATGAAACATCATTCTTTAGGCGGTTTTGACCTTTGGGCAAAACTACCGCAGGATAATTACGCTATGCCCTTACAATGTAATCCTTTTTCCGTTCCTTCGGCTGAGGGGCCGGGCCTTCTCTGTAGCCCAGGGCCAGAGAGCCCACTCCTCGCAGTGTTTCCGGCAAACCGAGCTTTTGCAAAAAAGCCTTGCCCTCCGGCAATTCAAACATCTCCCGCTCACCGTGGATCCAGCAGGAGGATAAGCCCAGGGCATGGGCCGCCTGCATCATGGTGGTGAGCACGCAGGCGCCGTCCTCCACATAGGTACCGCTGGCCGGGTCTGCCAGCACCAGCAGGATCACCGGCGCGCCGTAATAGGGGTCGCCCGCGCCGCCTCTGGCCTGACAGTTTAATTCCTGTATAACCCGGCGGTTTTCCGGATCTTCCACCGCTATGATCACCGGCGACTGCTTCCCCATGCCGGTAGGAGCATAGGTGCCCGCCTCCAAAACGGCATCCAGCTTTTCCAGCTCCACCGGGACAGACTGATACTTGCGCACACTGCGCCGTGTTTTCAGCAGCTCCAACATCTTGTTTTCCATTGGTCAACATCCTTTCATTTATATTTGTTCAATAAAGCAAATCGCACAAAGTTCCTTACTTAGAAAACCGCGGTTTTTCTGTAAAGTCAACTCACTTTCCAAGCTCTGCCAAGAGCCTCAGCAACAGCGTCCCTGTTCCCACATTATAGCCGCTGCATCCGTAAAGCCCATTTCCTTTACGATCTGCCAAAATCACCAGAGGAAGCTTCTCCGGGTCTACAAACATACGGCGTGCTAAAAGGGGCACTGCTTCCTGAAAATCTCCCAGCCAAAGACGGGCGCTGGGTAAAAGGGGAAGAGTTTTCTGTAAGGTAGCGTCTGATTCCTGCTCCGGTCTTTCCAGAAGAAAATGTAAAGGACAGCCGGAAGCTTCAAAGGCAGAAGCGGATTCCCGCAGCTCGTTTAATATATGCTCAGTAGGCTCTCGCCCGGCTTCCAGCCAGAAGAAAAGAGAATAGGGCGCTTCCTGAAGCAGCGTGCCGCTGTCTGCCGTCTTTCCTTCCCCGGTTTTCACGGAAAAAGGCGGCAAGCCCTGGGTTTCCAGCATATCGGCGATCTGCCCTTCCCGGAAGGTGAGCGCAAACCGATGGCTTTCCCCCGGTTCCAGATGAAGGAACTGCTGACAACCAAGCTGGTTTCCGTTTGGCATACGGTTTACGGTAAGAAGCCGATAGCTTCCGGGCTCCAGGGAAACCTCCATGCTGCCTTTTGCGGGCAGATCTGCTGTGCACAGGGGAAGTTCTATTCCCTGCTCCAAACGGCTCAGGGAATAATTCTGTCCCCAAAGCGCCTCCTGCTCCGGCGCAGTCAAAGTCACTGTGCAGGCTGCTTCCTTCTCTTCCCTTACACCATGCCAGCCGTCCCGGTAATATTCTGTCTTCCCACTGGCAGGAGACACCCGGGCGGGAATTCCAAAGCTTCTGCACAGGGCACAAAACAGTACAGCCCTGCCGACAGAATTCGCTGCCCGCAGCTGAAAAATTCCCCAGGGAGTGGCCGGAAGAGAAGGATAGCTTTCCGATTCCCGAATATTCTCCTTGACCCACTCCCACACCTTGCCGGGAGTTTCCTGAAACACTGCCTGTTCTTTCTCAGAGAAGGAAGCCTTCAGCTTCTCCCGCCAGGGGCGCAGCGGCTCCAGGCCGATTCTGGGAGAAAGAAGCCCTTGTTCAAAGATATCCCTGGGATAAACGTCTTCCTGGGAAAAGGCCGCAAGACTATCTTGCAGCACCTCCAGCCTCACTTCCTCTGCGCGATCCTTCTCCGTGAGAAGCGAAAGGATTCTCCGCTCTTCTTTCGTCCAATTT
>CAMVYG010000200.1 GCA_947171615.1 uncultured Clostridia bacterium | reverse complement strand
GAGCTATACTATATCTAAAACAGCAAGGAGGTTTATTTTATGAAACTGAAAACTTTATCCATTCGTTTAAAGCTCGTTCTGGCAGGCATGGCCGGGTGCGGCCTTGTGGTATATGGCTGGATCATTCCGATGCTGGGGCAGGCTGTCGCCAGAAATGCGCCGGAGTTCTCTTACTGCTACTATCCCTGGCTCGTTTTTTTGTGGGTTACAGGTGTTCCGTGCTATATCGCATTGGCTTTAGGCTGGAAGATCTCCTGTAATATCGGCAGAAACCGTGCCTTCACGCCGGAAACGGCAAAGCTGCTGCGGTGGGTCTCCCGGCTGGCGGCTTTCGACGCGGGATTTTTCTTTCTTATGAACGGCATTTATCTGTTTCTCAATATGAACCATCCCGGCATGGTGCTGGCGTCTTTGCTGGTGGCGTTTGCCGGAGCGGCAATATCCGTGGTGTGCGCGGGACTTTCCGATTTGGTCAAACGGGCCCATGAGCTGCAAGAGCAGTATGACCTGACGATTTGAGAGGAGTGGGCATATGGAAGGCGAAATTATTTTTAACATTGACGTAATGCTGGCAAAGCGGAAAATGAGCGTGACGGAGCTGGCGGAGCAGGTGGGGATCACCCTGGCAAATCTTTCCATCCTGAAAAACGGAAAGGCAAAGGCGCTGAAGGTTTCCACTCTTACAAAGCTGTGCAAAGCCCTTCAGTGCCAGCCAGGAGATCTTCTGGAATACCGGGAGGGGAATGACACATGATGGAACACACGACGACCTTTATGACATGGTTCGTTTCCGGAAGTCTTTTGCTGCTCACCGTGGCAGTTTTCTGCCTGATTTCCGGTCTCCGAAAAAATGAAAAGCCACTGGTTTTTACCGGTGTGTTTCTCTTTTTGCTGCTTGTGGGAGCCTGGTTTTTGCTGGCGTATTTTTTAACAAGAAGATAAGGCCTTCTTTCCCTTCGGTCTCATTGACACCGCAAAGGGAATATCCTATAATATTTTGTAAAGAGATCCCGTGAAATCTGTAGGTTGGAAGAAGCGGAAAGAAGGGAAGAGGCCAGATATGAAATTGTTAGTGATCGGCGGCGTTGCCGCGGGAACGAAAGCGGCAGCTAAATTTAAGCGGGAAGATCGTTCCGCCCAAGTGACGCTGCTCTCCAAAAGCGAGGATATTTCCTATGCCGGCTGCGGGCTGCCCTATTATGTGGGTGGAGCCATTGAGAGCCGGGAAGAGCTGATCGTAAATACTCCTGAAAAATTTCAGGCGCTTACCGGGGTAGAGGTGCTTACCGGCCGGGAGGCTGTGAAGGTAGACGCCGCAAAAAAGCGGGTAGAGGCAAAGAATCTCCGTACCGGAGAAACAGAGATTTATGAATACGATTCTCTGGTTATCGCCACAGGGGCTTCTCCTGTGGTTCCCCCTGTGGAGGGCATGGAGCTGCCCGGCGTGTTTCAGGTGCGCACTCCGGAGGATGCTGTTTCCATGCGGGACTATCTGGACGAAAATCAGGTAAAGAAAGCCGTGGTGGTGGGCGGCGGATTTATTGGGCTGGAAATGGCGGAAAATCTGCTGGCCCGGGGCGTATCTCCCACCGTGGTGGAATTTACTTCCCAGCTGATGCCCGGTGTGCTGGATCCCGAAATGGCTGCTTATGTGAAAAGGCATCTGCAAAAGGCCGGGGTGCGTGTTCTGACCGGCACAAAGGCGGAAGCCGTTTTGGGACAGGAGAAAGCGGAATCTGTGCAGACCAGCGGCGGCAAGCTGCCCAGCGGCGCAGTGATCTTCTCCGTAGGCGTTCGGCCCAATACCGGCTTTCTTGCAGACAGCGGCATCGCCATGGAGCGCGGCACGATCTTGGTAGATGAAAAGCTGCGCACGAACCTTCCCGATATTTATGCTGCCGGGGACTGCGCCATGGTGAAGAACCGGCTGACCGGAAAGCCCCAGTGGTCTCCCATGGGTTCTTCCGCCAATCTGGAGGGCAGAACCCTTGCCCAGGCTCTGGCAGGGGAAGAAAAAGCGTTTCCCGGCGTACTGGGTACTGCCGTGTGCAGGCTACCTGGCCTGAACTGCGGTAAGACCGGCCTTACGGAGCAGGCGGCAAAGGATGCAGGCTATGAGGTGGAAACCGCACTGATGGTCACGGACGACAAGGCCCATTATTATCCCGATTCCTCCTTCTTCATCATCAAGCTGATCGCCGATAAAAATACCGGAACACTGCTGGGCGTGCAGGCTTTGGGCCCCGGTGCGGTGGATAAGATCATTGACCTGGGTGTGCTGGGGATTTCCATGAAGGCAAAGCTTTCCGATTATGAAAATCTGGATCTCTCCTATGCGCCGCCCTTCTCTACGGCGATCCATCCCTTTGTGCAGGCGGTGTATGTGCTGGAAAATAAGCTAAACGGCGCTTTTACCAGCATGACGCCTGCCCAGTACGCGGCGGGAGAAGCCGAGAGCTATACCGTGCTGGACGTGAATGCGAAGCCCTCCATCCGCGGGGCAAAATACATAGAACTTGCCGCTGTCAACGGTCCAATCGAGGGAATCGGTAAGGAGGAGAAGCTGCTTTTGGTCTGTGCCAGGGGTAAGCGGGCCTATTTCCTGCAAAACCGGCTGAAAAGCTTTGGCTATACCAATACGGTGGTACTGGAGGGCGCAGCCTTCTTTAATGAGGTACGTGTAAAATCTGCCGGGGCTTCCGTGCCGCCGGAGGAGGTCACCAGAGTCAAGGGGCTGGGCTTCCTGTGGGATAAGCGCACTCCCGACTGCTTTAACGGCAGGGTCATCACCAGAAACGGCAAGATCACCGCCGATGAGATGCGGGCCATCACCGAGGCGGCGGAACGCTTCGGCAGCGGCGAGGTTGCCATGACATCCCGCCTGACCATGGAGATCCAGCATATTCCCTTTGACAATATCGAGCCGCTGCGGGACTATTTGCAAGCGGCGGGGCTGGAAACCGGCGGAACCGGGTCTAAAGTGCGCCCGGTGGTGTCCTGTAAGGGAACCACCTGCCAGTATGGCCTGATCGATACCTTTGCTTTGTCTGAGGAGATCCACGAGCGGTTCTTCCACGGCTATGCGGGTGTAAAGCTGCCCCATAAGTTTAAGATCGCCGTGGGCGGCTGTCCCAATAACTGTGTGAAGCCCGATCTCAACGACCTGGGCGTGATCGGCCAGAAGGTACCGGAAATCGATCTTGACAAGTGCCGGGGCTGTAAGGTATGCCAGATCGAGAAAGCCTGTCCCATCAACGTGCCGGTTCTGAAGGACGGCAAGCTGGTAATTGACGATACCGCCTGTAATCACTGCGGGCGCTGCGTTGGAAAGTGTCCTTTCAAGGCTGTGGAAGGCTTTACCCCCGGCTATCGGATCTATATCGGCGGACGCTGGGGCAAGAAGGTGGCCCAGGGCCGGTATCTGGATCAGGTGTTTACCGACAAAAACGAGGTGCTGGACGTCATTGAAAAGGCGATCCTTCTGTTCCGGGAGCAGGGGATCACAGGGGAGCGCTTTGCCGATACCATTGCCCGCCTGGGCTTTGAGAACGTGCAGGCACAGCTGCTTTCCGATGAACTGCTCTCCCGCAAGCAGGAAAACCTTTCTGCCCAGAAGCATATGAAGGGCGGAGCCACCTGCTGAAAGCGGCACAGAAGGGAGTGGGGAATTTGATGTGGCTTGTTTTTGCGCTGTTGTCCGCCGTGTTTGCGGCCCTTACCTCGATTTTAGCCAAGGTGGGGATCAAAGGGGTAAATTCGCATTTGGCCACGGCAATTCGCACACTGGTAGTAGTGGGCATGTCCTGGGGCATGGTGTTTCTCACTCATTCCCAAAGCGGCCTTTCCGCCATCAGCCGGAAAAGCTGGATCTTCCTGATCCTTTCCGGCCTGGCTACCGGAGCCTCCTGGCTGTGCTATTATTACGCCTTGCAGCAGGGAGACGCTTCCAGGGTCGTGCCTATCGATAAGCTCAGCGTGGTGATCACGCTGGTGCTGGCCTTTGTTTTTCTGCACGAGCAACTTACCTGGAAATCACTTTTGGGCTGTGTGCTGATCACCGGCGGGACGCTGCTTATGGTTCTGTAAACAGGGCTTTGTTTCGGAATGGTTATATCATAGTTTATCGTGCTAATCTTTACCACACGCTGTCATCACTGAACAGAAGAGGCTACGCCTCTTCCCGGTGAAGGATCTCAACAACATCTTAGCCAGCGATTAAAGAATCTCTTTGTCCGTCAGTCTCGACTATATCTCAGCCAATAGGTACAGTGTCCTATTGATTCGCTAATCACGTCTCACCG
>CAMVYG010000199.1 GCA_947171615.1 uncultured Clostridia bacterium | reverse complement strand
CCCCTCGGGCGGCGATCTAGGTCAACGCCGCCATTGGCACCGCTCCCCGCGCTCCTGCCCCTCCTGCGGGTGTGTCCCACTCTCTGCCAGCCCTCTGCCGCTATCTGATCCAGAAGGAGATTACCGTGATGGGCGGCGCGCTCACCGAGCCGAAGCGTCCCTTCGTGGCCATTCTGGGCGGCGCAAAGGTTTCCGATAAGATCGGCGTTATCGATAATCTGATCAGCAAGGTGGACACCCTGATCATCGGCGGCGGCATGGCATATACCTTCCTGAAATCCATGGGCCATTCCATCGGCACCTCCATCTGCGAAGAAGACAAGCTGGAGCTTGCGAAAACCACCATGGAAAACGCGAAGAAAAACGGCGTAAAGTTCCTGCTGCCTGTAGATAACAAGGTTGGCAGGGAATATGATCCTGACACCGAAAGCCAGGTAGTTCCTTCCGACAGTATTCCCGATGGCTGGATGGGCCTGGATATCGGCCCCAAGACCATTGAGCTGTTCAGTGACGCCATTAGGGACGCCGGCACTGTGGTGTGGAACGGCCCCATGGGCGTTTCCGAATGGGAGAACTTTGCTGCCGGTACCATTGGCGTGGCCAAGGCTGTAGCAGACAGCGGCGCCATCTCCATTATCGGCGGCGGTGATTCCGCGGCTGCTGTGGAAAAGCTGGGCTTTGCCGATAAGATGACCCACATTTCCACCGGCGGCGGCGCTTCTCTGGAATTCCTGGAGGGCCTGGAGCTGCCCGGTATCGCCTGCCTGAATGAGAAGTAAGAAAAAGGGCGGTAAAACCGCCCTTTTTAGTTGTTACCATCGGTTGACAAAGGGAAACACGCCTATCGGCATGAACAAAGAATTTCCCGTGTTTATGACACTGATTTGCCATTTTTCTAAAATCCGGCAGCAAGTCCATAGGTTTTTAGGCAGGGAAAAGGCGGGAATGGCAAGACAGACGAAGCGGCCAGGCTAACGCCTGGCAATGAGGATAACAAAGCCAATCCCCTTTTTCACGCATAAAAACCGTGTTTACTCTTGTTAAACGATGGTAATATTTAGCTATTCGTAATTAGACTTTGGAAAGGATCAATACAATTATGAACAAAGCATTGAGAAAGGCTGTTATTGCCGGTAACTGGAAAATGAACAAGACCCCCGCCGAGGCAAAGGAACTGATTTCCGCCATTGCCCCTCTGGTGAAGGACGCTGGGTGCCAGGTGATCGCCTGCACTCCCTTTGTAGATCTTACCGCCGCCCAGGAAGCTGCGGTCGGCACCAACATTGAGATCGGTGCGGAAAATTGCCACTGGGAAAAGAGCGGCGCTTTCACCGGGGAGATCTCCGCTGAAATGCTCAGCTCTATGGGGATCAAGATCGTGATCATCGGTCACAGCGAGCGCCGCCAGTATTTTGGCGAAACAGATGTGACCGTTCAGAAGCGGGTTCGGGCTGCTTTGGACGCCGGGCTTATGGTGATCCTCTGTGTCGGCGAGACACTGGAGCAGCGTGAACAGGGCATCACCAGTGAGCTCTGCGCCATGCAGACGAAGATCGCGCTGGGCGGCGTCAGCGCGGAAGAGCTGAAGCGCGTTATCATTGCCTATGAGCCTGTTTGGGCCATCGGCACCGGCAGAACCGCCACTGCCGAGCAGGCAAACGAAGTTTGCCACACCATTCGCGAGGTCATTGCAGAGCTGTACGGCAAGGCTTCCGCCGATGGTATTACCATTCAGTACGGCGGCTCCATGAATGCCGGCAATGCCGCTGAACTGCTGGCTCAGCCCGATGTGGACGGCGGACTGATCGGCGGCGCTTCCTTAAAGCCCAATGACTTTGCTGCCATCGTTGAGGCGGCAACAAAGGGATAATTCCCTTTGTTTCAAACAGATTTATCCTCTTACCGAAAGAAAGGAATTTCCTTTTTATGAAAAAACCTCTTGTTTTAATGATTTTAGATGGCTTTGGCATTGCTCCTGACGAGGGAAATGCCATTGCAGCCGCCAAAACGCCTAATCTGGATCGTATTTTGAAGGAAAACCCTGTCACCCAGATCGGCGCCTCCGGCATGGACGTGGGCCTGCCTGACGGCCAGATGGGAAACAGTGAAGTGGGGCACACCAATATTGGCGCAGGCCGTATTGTCTATCAGGAGCTGACCCGCATTACCAAGTCTGCCCAGGATGGGGACATGGATAAGAACGAAGCGCTTGTAAAGGCCATGACCTCTGCTAAAGAAAACGGTAAGGCTCTGCACTTTCTGGGCCTGCTGTCCGATGGCGGCGTACACAGTCACAATACCCACCTTTATGCTTTGCTGGAAATGGCCAAGCGCCTGGGGCTTAGTGAAGTCTATGTACACTGCTTCCTGGACGGGCGGGACGTTCCCCCCAGCAGCGGCAAGGGTTATGTGGAAGAGCTGCAGGAAAAGCTTCGGGAGATCGGCGTTGGCAAAGTGGCTACCGTGATGGGGCGTTATTACGCCATGGATCGCGATAACCGCTGGGAGCGTGTGGAAAAGGCCTATGCCGCCATGGTGTACGGAGAAGGTGAGCATGCCCCCTGCCCTGTCTGCGCCGTACAGGATTCCTATGACAAGGAAGTAACTGATGAATTTGTGGTACCGGTGGTCTGCGATGGGGCCGCCCCTGTTTCCGAGGGCGATTCCGTGATTTTCTACAACTTCCGCCCTGACCGCGCCAGAGAAATCACCCGCACGCTGGTAGACCCGGATTTCTCCGGTTTTACACGGAAGAGGGGCTTCTTCCCTCTCACCTATGTGTGCATGACGCAGTATGACGCTACCATGCCCAATGTGGATGTGGCCTATAAGCCGGAATCTCTCACAAACACCTTCGGCGAGTATATTTCCAACCAGGGCATGACTCAGTTGCGCATTGCCGAAACGGAGAAATACGCTCACGTCACCTTCTTCTTTAACGGCGGCGTGGAGAAGCAGTATCCCGGCGAGGACCGGATCCTGGTAAAATCTCCCGCCGTTGCCACCTATGATCTCCAGCCGGAGATGAGCGCCTATGAAGTGACGGACAAAATGGTGGAAGCTGTCAAATCCGGCAAATATGACGCGCTGATCTTAAACTATGCCAACTGCGACATGGTAGGCCACACCGGCGTGTTCGAGGCGGCGGTCAAGGCCGTGGAGGCGGTAGATACCTGCGTGGGCCGTGTTGTAGAGGCCGTGAAGGAAATGGGCGGCTGCGTGCTGCTTACCGCGGACCACGGAAATGCTGATAGAATGGTGGATACGGACGGTTCTCCCTTTACCGCCCACACCACGAACCCCGTTCCCTTCTGTGTGATCAATCATCCCTGCGAGCTGCGGGAGGGCGGCGTTCTTGCAGACATTGCCCCCACCATGCTGAAGGTGCTGGGCCTGCCCCAGCCCAAAGAAATGACCGGGAAAAGCATTATCAAGTAAAAAGGATAAAAAATATACAGTACCCCGGTTCCTAAAGAACCAGGGTACTATGTTTTATAGGACTCTTTAAAACTCTTTTTTAAGAAACACTTACGGCATGTAAATGCCGCCGTTGGGAGAAACATACTGTCCGGTCATGTATTTATCCTTAATGAGGAATTCCATGGCGTTGGCGATATCCTCCACATCTCCGATCTTTCCCATGGGAATACACTGCGCCAAAGCGGCTACCTCGTCCTGATTCACACCGCGGAGCATATCCGTCCAGATCATGCCGGGGCAAATGCAGTTGAAGCGGATATTCTGCTTGCCGAATTCCATGGCCAGCGCGCGGGTCATACCAATGAGACCGGCTTTAGAAGCGCAATAGTCAGCCTGATTGGCAACACCCATCAAACCGCCGATGGAAGATGTGTTTACTACACAGCCCTCATTCGCCTTTACCATATAAGGAACTACAAAATGACACATATGGAACGCGCTGATCAGGTTGGTCTCCAACACCGACATATACTTTTCACGGGGAAGCTCACAGAAAGCGGCATTGTTGGTAATCCCCGCATTATTTACCAGCACATCGATCTTTTCGCCAAAAGCTTCTACCGCAGATTTGACCAGTCTTTCGCAATCCTCGTACTTGGAAACATCCGCCTGAACAGCCAGACCTTCCACGCCGTATTCCGCTTTCAGCTTGGCAATCACGGCTTCTGTAAGAGCTTTGGAGCTGTCGGAACGGTAGTTGACAACTACATTGTAGCCCATTTCCCCCAACTTGAGGGTCATGGCCTCCCCGATCCCACGGGAGCCGCCGGTGATAATAGCAGTTTTCATAGAAACCTCTCCTTTGATATTTCTTCGGGCGTATCAGCCCTTAAG
>CAMVYG010000198.1 GCA_947171615.1 uncultured Clostridia bacterium | reverse complement strand
CTGTCATTGGAAGGCGCACCGGAGATTTCCGGTATGTATTATGGGATCGATCCAGGTGGGCTTTCTTTTCGGAGTGCGGGAAAGGAAGTGCTGTTAGGCGGCGGAGCTCACAGAACCGGAAAAAACCCGGCGCTTTCCGCCTATATGTCCCTGCGCAGGGATGCGGAAAACTTTTGGCCCGGCTGCCAGGTCACCTCAGCCTATTCCGCCCAGGATTGCGTGACGTTGGACGGCGTTCCTTATATCGGCGGATTTTCCCTGACCCGGCCGGATTGGTATGTAGCTACCGGATTCGGCAAATGGGGAATGACAAGCTCTATGGTGGCGGCCCATCGGATCAGTGAGGAGATCGCGAAAGATCGAAAAAAAGAAAAAAGCATTTTTTCTCCCCGCAGAGTTCTTCCGGCAGCGGCCTTGCCCAGCTTGGGAAAGGATCTGCTGGAAAGCGGAAAGGGGCTTCTCAAAGAAATTCTCTATCTTCCCGGAAAAGAGTTTGACTGGCTTCCGCCGGGACAGGGAGCGGTCATTCGGCACTGTGGGAAGAAACGGGGAGCCTATCGGGATGAATCGGGGAAAATTTATCTGGTATCTGTGTGCTGTCCTCATCTTGGCTGTCAACTGGAATGGAACGGCGATGAAAAAAGCTGGGACTGCCCCTGTCACGGTTCCCGCTTCGATATCCATGGAAATTTGATCGATAATCCCGCACAGATCGGGTTAAAGCACAGGGAAGAGATCACAGCGGGGAAATAGAAGGGAAAGAAAAACTCGGAAATACACTGAAATATGTGTGTTTCCGAGTTTTGTCTATTAGGGTACATGGAAGGGGTTCTTCGGCGAATCGTGTAACAATGAATTTCCTTACGGAAAGCTTGAACGAAATAAATCCGCATGCTATAATCATCTCAAGACCGAATTTTCCTGGTAAAATAGCGAAAAAGGGGAGTAAGATATGTTTGTGGATTTCCATATTCACACGGAATATTCTGATGGCAGTTATACCTGTCGGCAGGTTTTGGAGAAGGCTGCAAGCCATAAGGTACATATGATTGCCGTAACAGATCACAACACCACGGCTGAATATCCGGAACTGCGCGCCATAGCCCCCTCTTTTGAAACGGTTAAAATCGTTCCCGGTGTGGAGTTTGACGCCCTCCTCAATGGGCGCAATCATCACATTTTAGGGCTGGGAGTCGATGTGGAAAATCCCCGTTTAGTGGAAGCCTGCGCATATTGCGCGGAGGCACAGGAAGCTTCTAATCAGAAGCTTTTGAAAATGCTGTGCGAAGATTATCCCATGTTGGATTTTCAGGAATACCTGGACTATACCCGCCCCAGTGGATGCGGCGGTTGGAAGCTGCTTAGCTATTTGAAGGAAAAAGGAGCGGCGCAGACTCTTCGTGATGCTATTATGTTCTATAGGGAATATGGAGTCAGCTCTAATAATATCCCGTTCCTTTCCGACAAAGAAATCTGTGATGTGATCTATGAAAGCGGCGGTATTCCAATTTTAGCCCATCCTGTAGTGGATATCCGCAAAGAACCCCTGTCACAGGAATTTTTTGATACGATCCGGGAACATCTGAAAAACGGCATTGCCGAAGTGGAGTGCTTTTATCCCCGTCACAGCGCTGCTGTAGAAGAGGGATTGGTACAGTTTTGTAAGGAACATGATTTATATATTTCCGGCGGTACGGATTGTCACGGCGAATTTTTTGGTGATGGGAAACAGGAGATCGGCGGACAATTCGTCGAAGAAAAATCAGTGGAAAAGCTGGTGCGGGAGCTTCGGTATTTATGATTGGGAAAACGGGACGCCTGGGTGCGTCCTTTTTCTTCTTCCGTACAAAAATCTGCTGATAGTTTGGACGGTGGTTTGATCTGGAATTCCATATTGTATTGTGCCGGAAGCCGTGCCGTGCTATAATTTCAATAATGGAAGAAACGATCTCAAAGGGGGAAGCGTATTTGAAAAAAGAACAGAAAAAGGCCAGGCCGGTTGGCTTCTGCCTGTCCGTTGTGACTTTTATCGTGCTGATCACTTTGGTAGTCTCCTTTACCGCCGGGCTTGGAAGCGCGCCTCATGTGCCGTTGCTGCTGGCGGCGGCCTTTGCGGCTGTCGTGGGGGCCTTTCACCGCTTCTCCTGGCAGGATATGCTGGAGGGCATTACCCAGGCCGTTACGCCTGCGCTTCCGGCGCTGTTGATCATCATGTCCATCGGCGTTCTGATCGCCGCCTGGATGGCGGGTGGCATTATCCCCACTATGGTATATTACGGCCTGCAGATCATCTCGCCCCGCTTCTTTCTGGTGACGACCCTGTTGCTGTGCTCCTTGGTTTCTCTGGCAATTGGCAGCAGCCTGTCTACCATCGGCACGGTGGGGGTGGCGCTTTTCGGCATCGGTGAGGCGATCGGCATACCGGCTCCTATTACAGTGGGAGCCATTGTCTCAGGAGCCTACTTCGGCGATAAAATGTCCCCGCTTTCAGATACCACCAATTTGGCGCCTTCTGTTTCCGATACCAATGTGTTTGACCATATCCGCCATATGATGGTGACTACCACCCCTACTTATGTGCTGTGCATTTTCATTTACGGTGTGCTGGGCTTTGTCTTCGGCGGAGGCTCGGCAGACTCGGCCCAGGTACAAGAGACCCTGAATACCTTACAGGAGACTTTCGTGATCCACCCGCTGCTTCTTCTTCCGCCTCTGCTGGTGCTGGTCATGGTGATTTTTCGCATCCCCGCCTTGCCGGGTCTGCTGGGCGCCGCCCTGTTAGGCGTTGTTGCTGCGCTGGCAGTGCAGGGGGCGGAGCTCAGTTCTATTCTTGGGGGAGTGATGAACGGTTTTACAGCCAGTACAGGCGTAGAAACGGTAGACACCCTCTTAAACCGGGGCGGCATTTTGAGCATGATGCGCACGGTGGCTTTGATGCTCATTGCCCTGAGCTTTGCCGGAATCTTTGAAAAAACCGGCATGGCAGCGGCGATTTTGAAAAAAGTGATCAGCCATGTGAAATCGGACAAGGGCCTGGTGATCGCTACCATCCTTACCGCCTGGGGCGTGCTGCTGGGTACGGGGCAGCAGTATGTGGCTATTATTATGACCGGGCGGCTCTTCAGGCCTCTTTATCAGGAACACAACCTGAAGCCTCAAAATCTGAGCCGTGCTCTGGAGGATGCCGGAACGGTGTTTGGCGGGATCGTACCCTACAGTACAGGCGCGGGCTTCACAGAGAATATGCTGGGAATCTCGGCGTGGCAGTACGGGCCGTTTACCTTTTTTGGCTGGCTGAACCCGCTGGTGGCGATCATAATAGCCGCGATGGGGAAGAGTATGCCCAAAAAGGACGATCAGGATCGCTGATGCCGGTTAATGATTTGTCCTTTAGCTGGTAGAAAAAAGTCGGAGCAAAAAAGATACTGCTTCAATGCGAGCGCCTGAATTTTGACAGAACGAAAGCCCCGAACGCGAATTGCGTGTCGAGGCTTTCGATTTGGTGCCGCTAACCGGAATCGACAAGCCGCTGCGCGTCTCGCTGCTTTGCCGACCGTCGCTTCGCACCAGTACCCGTCAAAGCGCTCTGCCCTAAAAATGTGTCGCTGACACATTTTTTTACGGTCAGACCCAAGGGTTCGATCCCGTTTTTGAATATAGAAAAACGGAACACCTGTTGGCGTTCCGTTTTTTTGGTGCCGCTAACCGGAATCGAACCGGTACGATGTTGCCACCGAGGGATTTTAAGTCCCTTGCGTCTGCCAGTTCCGCCATAGCGGCAGTTCGATAACTTTTTTATCTTATCATACGGAAAAGATAAAATCAAGGGTTCAGACCCGAAAAAACAGTCTGTCTGTTAAATTTCACAGCTAAGTGAAGCCGTAAGGTTGTAAAAAGCCTAGAAACAGAGGATGTTTCTCTGTTTGACAGACGCTATGAAAGCCCTGGTGTTGAAATAGAAAGTGTAAGTTTATAGAGTTAAGATGCCTGCGGTAAAAGGAAAAAGAAAAAATTCATGAAAATTTTCCTGAAAGCGTTTACTTTTGCTTGGAAAATATAGTATACTGTTCCTAAGATTGGGGAGACCCGAAATATTTTTGAAGGAGTTCTTACTATGTATTATCTTGGAATCGATCTGGGCGGCACCAATATTGCGGTTGGTATCGTCGATGAGAACAATCAGATCATTGCACGCGCTTCTGTGAAAACCCAACCGGAAACTGCCGAGCAGGTGGCGGATGCCATGGCGGAAACCGCTAAGGCCGCTTTGAAAAATGCCGGACTGACCTTGAATGATGTGCCCTGGATCGGCGTTGGCT
>CAMVYG010000197.1 GCA_947171615.1 uncultured Clostridia bacterium | reverse complement strand
GCGTAGCGCAGCGCTACGGTACGGTTTATTTTTTTTGGCAGCTCCCTGTTATGAATCAGCCAATCCGCCGCGAAAAGCAGCAGGGCAAAGGCTCCCAGCATGATAAGAGCCGGAAGAGAAACGCCCAGCGCACTCAGGCTGCCATGAAGTCCGGTAAAAGGAAGCCGGAACAGGGAAGAAAAGATCCACAAGGCGTCTGACAGAGAATTAGCCCGGAAGAGCACCCAGGCAAGGCAGGTCAGGCAAAAGGTGAAAACCACCCGGAAGATGTGAAGCAGCTTGCTGTCCTCCGGAATTCGCAGGAAAGAAAGCAGCCTTTCCCGCAGGGGCTGCACCAGCTTGGAAACCACCTGGTACAGGCCGTTTAAGATCCCCCATGCCACAAAGGTAAGGGCCGCGCCGTGCCACAAACCGCTGACGGTGAAAACGATCATGATGTTCAAAAGATGCCGGGGCTTGGAGCAGCGGCTTCCCCCTAAAGGAAAGTACAGATAATCCTTGAACCAGGAGGAAAGGGAAATGTGCCACCGCCGCCAAAAATCCTGAATGGAAACGGCCAGATAGGGGCAGTTGAAATTTTCCATCAGGGTAAAGCCCAGCATTTTTGCGGAACCTCTGGCAATATCGGAATAGGCGGAAAAATCGCAGTAGATCTGCACCGCAAAGGCCGCGGTAGCCAGAGCCAGCTCCGCCCCGGTATGGCTTTTGGGGGCGTTGTAGACCATATTGACCAGTACGGCCAGGTTGTCCGCCAGCACCATTTTTTTCAGCAGCCCCCACAGCACGGGAAGCAGCCCGTCCCGCAGGTATTCCAGCCGGAAATCGTGGCGCTCCTTCAGCTGGTGCAGAATATTCCCGGAGCGCTCGATGGGCCCCGCCACCAGTTGGGGGAAAAAGGACACAAACAGAGCATAATCAATAAAATTCCGCTCCGCTTCGATATCCTTCCGGTAAACGTCCATGGTGTAACCCAGAGCCTGGAAGGTGTAAAAGGAAATCCCCACCGGCAATAATACATCCAACAGAGGCGCTTCCAGCCCCAGGCCGAAAAAGGTAAAGGCCCGGGTCAAAAGACCGGAGGCAAAATTAAAGTATTTGAAGAAAAATAAAATTCCCAGATTGATGAGAAAGCTCAGCGTCAGCCACAGCCGCCGCTTTCCCCAGACCGAGCGTTCCACTAACAGACCGCAGGCATAGGTGACCGCTGTGGAAAACAGCATCAGCAGCGCATACTTGGGGTTCCAGCACATGTAGAAATAATAGCTGGCAAGCAGCAGCTGTATATTGCGAAGCTTTTGGGGCAGCAGATAATACAGCAGCACATTGGCGGCAAGAAACAGCAAATATGCCAGAGAATTAAAATTCATAAGCGCCCCTCACTCCTTCACCGGATTCAGCTTCAGGGGCCTGGAATCAGCATCATCCCGCAGAGCGTTAAAATGCTCCGCACGCTGCTGCCAAAGCTCGTCGTCTCCCAGTCCGCCGGGAGAAACGCCCCATTCCGGAAGTCTTTTTGCCAAATAGCGGGAAAACTTTTCCGCACCCCGATAATTCAAATGCCGGGGATCGTAAAAATCCGTGGCAAGGGTAAAGTCCATTTCCTCAAAAGCATCGTTAAAATCCACAAGCTCCATGTCAAGGGCCGCCAGATCCTCTGTGATCCTGCCCATCCACTGCTCATCCAGCCGCTGGGGCAGCGGGGAAAGGAAAAACACGGGCTGAATTCCCCGCTCTTTGCAAAATTCTACGATTTTTCCAAGAAAAACAGCGTCCTCTTCATATTCCTCCGGCGTTACCTCCACCTTGCGCAGCGAAAAATCCTCGATGGGCAAAGCCTCCTCCAGAAAGGTGTAACCAGCCAGGGGATCGGTTTCATAGCCCAGCAGGCCTTCCTTCAAGTCCCGGGCGGAGAGCTTGTCCCACCGGTCATGATAGGCGTACAGCGGAAACAGCAGACCGGTTCGGTCGCTGCCCTCCATTTCCTCAAAAATCAGGTTCAGCCGCTCTGTTCCCCAAGGCATAAAGGTCAAATTCGTTTTCAGAGACCGATCCCGCTTCAAAGCAAGGCCGGTCACTTCGATCCATACCGTTTTGGGAGACTGGGTCTTGCAGGCCTCCTTCAAATAGCCATAGGTGACAGGAAGAGGCTGGGTAGGCCCCGCCATAACAAAGGAGGTAATGCCCGTTTCCTCATAGATCACCGAAGGGATGATATCGCAATAGGCCAGGGACGAGCCAAAAAACAGTACGTCTACAGAATTTTCCGGCTCCTGCCGGTACATGCCCCACACCCCGCCGTAATCGTGGCGTTTGGGCGTGAGCACCGGCACTGTAACGGCGCAAAACACCACCAGCGCCAGCAGCAGGGCCGCAAGACCTAAAAGCTCCTTTTTGAGAGACATGGGCTTTTCCCCTGTTTTTTCCGGTACCGGACGCACTGCCGCTTCCCGTTTCTGTTCCATAGCCTTCTCCTGCCTCCTTCCCGATAAAAATGTTTTTTCTCACTGGCCCAGAATACCACAAAAATCCGTTCTTTTCAATACTTTCCCGGCCCTTGACCTTCCCCGGCCTGCTGCGATATAATAAGCACGTACCATCGCTTAACAAGAGGAAACACGGTTTTTAGGCGTGAAAAGGGGTGATGGCTTTGTTATCCTCGTTGCCAGGCGTTAGCCTGGCTGCCTCGTCTGTCTTGCCATCCCCGCCTTTTCACTGCCAAAAAACCCCATGGGACCTGCCTCCAAATTTAACAAAAACGGCGAATCCCCGCCATAAACACGAGAAATCCTTTGTCCATTGTCGGCAGGCGTGTTTCCCTTTGTCAACCGATGGTAACAAAACAGAATGGAAGGCAGAAACACATATGGAGCATTCACTTACCGCCCAGGCGGAGGAACGGGCCAAGGAGCCCACAAAGGTCTTTCTTGTTTTAAGCGTCATTCTGGGTGCGCTTCTGGGGGTGTTTTTTATCCCCATGCTGTTTTATTGCTTTGCGGATTCCGGAGAAATGCTACCGCTTTTATGCTTCTTTCTGCCTCTTGCGGCAATGGGCCTGTGGTGTGCCTCCAAAGGCTTTGACGCCCTGGTTCTGCCGAAACGCATACAATACATTGCGCTTGCCTGCGGCGCGGCGCTTCTGCTGGCCTTTCAGCTTCGTCTGGCAAAGGCCCTTTACGGCAACATTGCCTATGATTTCAATTATCTGTATGTGGCAGCCCGGGGAATGGCCTGGGAGCGGACTTTAGGCGGCTGCCAGGAATATTTTGCCCGGTTTCCCAACAATCTGTTTCTGGTGCTGGTTTTTGCGGTACTGATGCGGGTTTCCGCCCTGCTGGGGATCACCAATTACATGGTGGCGCTTACCGGATGCAGCGTGCTGGCGGTGGATATCTCCATTCTGCTTGCCTGCCTGTGCGCCCGAAAAATGATGGGAAACAAAGGGGCTTTTCTGACCTTTCTATTCAGTATTCCCCTGGTGATTCTGCATTATGGCATTGTGAATCCCTATTCCGATACCTTCGGCATGGTATTCCCCGTATTTCTGCTGTTTCTGTATCTGTATCTGCCGAAAAAAGAAGCCGCCGCCTGTCTGATCGCGGCTCTCATGGGCTTTACCGCCGCCGTGGGGTATAAGGTAAAGCCCCAGACCATCATTCTTGCCATTGCCATTGGGCTTACGGAGCTTTTCTTTCACCGGATCGATAAAAAGCGGCTCCTGCTTCTGGGCCGGCGCTTTTTGTGCTTTGTGTTGGCCCTGGTTCTCTGCACTGCGGCGCTGAATGTCTGTATGCGGAGACTGACCCGCAATGTGTTGTCCGATGAGCTGCGGGAAGAAAAGGAAACGCCCTTTACCCACTACCTGATGATGGGATTAAACCCTGGCACCGGCGGCTTTATCAGCGAAAAGGATTATGCCGCCACCAACAGTCTTCCCACCAAAGAGGAGAAAATTGCCTACAATCTTCGGGTAACGGGAGAGCGTCTGTCCAACCTGGGCATTACAGGCTACTGTGGCTTCCTTCTGGAAAAGGGCCGCCAAATTTTTCACAGCGTCTACATGGATATGTGGGTCAGAACCCCCTTCCCAAATGAAGATCCTTTAAGCAAAGCTTTACAGCAAACCTTCTGCCAGGGAGGCCAGGGCTTTTCCGTGTATATGCAGTTTTTGCAGGCCCTTTGGGTAATCCTGTTCCTGCTTTGGGTACTGCCCCTGTTTTTCTGCCGGGAAAGCTATCGAAAAAAGACTGTCACCGTTCTCCGGCTGACCGTCATGGGGCTTACCGCCTTCCAGCTTCTCTTTGAAGCCGGGGCGCGCTACCGCTTCCACCAGTTCCCTGTCTTTATTCTGC
>CAMVYG010000196.1 GCA_947171615.1 uncultured Clostridia bacterium | reverse complement strand
ATCGGATTCCCCATGGCCTTTCAGTTTTCCGTCACAGCTGTAGGCGCTGTCATTTTACAGCGCACTGTCAATGATTTCGGCGCAGAAACCGTAAGCGCATATGCCGCAGCCAACAAGGTGGAAAATCTGATGGTACAAAGCTTTCAAACGCTGGGAACCTCCATGGCGACCTACTGCGCCCAGAACCTGGGCGCGAAAAATTACAGAAGGATCCGTACCGGCGTGCGATCTGCATTTTTGATGACATTGCTTTGCGCCGGTTTTTCCTCCCTGCTGAACCTTGCAGCAGGCCCTGCGCTGATCCGGCTGTTTGTCAGTGAAATCTCCGAAGAAGCCATGCGGGCCGCCAGGGTATATCTGCTATTTATGGCCGCAGGTTATGGAGGTTTTGCACTACTGTTTCTTTACCGTAACGTTTTACAGGGCGTAGGAAAATCCCTTTTCCCTTTTTTGGGCGGCGCATTGGAATTCGTCCTGCGGCTGGGCCTGTGCATCTTTGCGATCCAGGTTCCCTGGAGCGACTGGAACCGCTACCTGGTAGTATGCTTTGCTTCGCCCAGCGCCTGGGTGCTGGCCGCCGTATTTTTGTTTATCCGCTATCGATTTTACGACCGTGATCTGCGCCGGCTGGAAATACAGCAAAAATCAAACAGCTGAAAAGCCTGTCGGAAAAGCGCTCTTTTTACAGCGAAAAAATGGTAGATAGACAACTTGACGCCAATTATACTAAAAGTGTCATAAGTCATGCACATAAAATGTGCAAAAAGACAAAAGGAGGATCATGTTTATGAAAAAGCACGTAGGTAAAAAATTGCTGGCCCTGGGCTTGATGGCAGCACTGCTGTGTTGCCTGTTTGCTGGTTGCGGACAAGAGAAGACCCCTTCTTCCTCTACTGCCGACAAACCATCCAGCGCGCAGAGCGGTACTGTCAACTCTCCCCCCGAAAGCAAGCCTGATGAGGACGTTGTGACACTGAGTATTTATCTTATGAGCAGCAGCGTCACAGACGATGTGGACGCGGTAGAGCAGGCGATCAACGAGTACGTAGAGCCCAAGATCGGAGTAAATGTGGATATCACCTTCATTAACTCCGGCTCCTTCCAGGACACCGTGGCTACCATGGTACGCTCCGGCGATCCCCTGGACATCACCTTCCTGTCTGAAGCAAATCTGCGCTCCCTGATCGGTCAGGACGCCATCACTCCCCTGACTGACCTGCTGGCACAGTACGGCAGTGGCATTGAAGATGCTGTTGGTAAGGAATTCATGGAGGCGGCGTACATCGGCGGTGAAATTTATGCCATCCCCTCTTTGAAGGATATGGCTATGAGCCGTATGCTGGTATATAACAAGGCCATCGCTGAAGAAGTGGGCGTACTGGAGGATCTGGAAAAAGTGGAAAGCATCTTCGACCTGACCCCCATCTACGAGAAGGTCGCAGCCGCTCACCCCGAGCTGGATATGTTTGGCGGCGCACCCAACGCCATGACCTTTGACAGTTGGGATGCGCACAAGCTTTCCGACAGACTGGGAGTTCTGCCCAATTACGCCCAGGACACCACCGTTGTAAACCTGTTTGAGACCGATGAGTATATGGAACTGTGCAAGCTGATGCGCACCTGGTATACCAACGGCTGGATCGATAAGGATATTGCCACCGGCACAGATTTCTGGAACGCACGCCTGAAGGCAAAAACCGCTTTCTCCGGCATTACCTCCTACAAGCCGGGCAATGTGGAAACCTGCTCCAACCAGGTGGGCTATGAGCTGGGCGCCTGCGTTCTGACCGACGCTCTGCGCACCACCTCCAACGTAATGAACGCCACCCTGTGCATTCCCGCCTCTTCCGAGCATCCGGACAAGGCCATGCAGTTCCTGCAGCTCTGGTACACCGACTCTGTAGTGGGCAACCTCATTATCAACGGCATTGAGGGCGTTCATTATGAAGTAAAGGAAGACGGTGGCATCGGTTATATCGGATCCGCCGACGATTGTAAGTACTATAACTACGGCATGGGCTGGACCTATGGAAACCAGTTTAACACCCATGTCTGGACCGGCACTGCGCTGGACGTATGGGATCAGACCAGAGAATGGAATCAGGAAGCTGTTTCTTCCAAGGCCTATGGCTTTGCCTTTGACAACTCCGAGTATCTCAATGAGATTGCCGCCTGCAGCAATGTGCTGACCAAATACTGCGGCGATTTGGAGACCGGAACCATCGATCCGGAAGAAAACATTCCGAAAATGGTTCAGGAATTAAAGGATAACGGCATTGACCGGATCATCGCCGCCAAGCAGGAGCAGCTGAACGAATTCTTGGGGCAGTAAGTCCGGTATTCTCCGTAAATAGCTCGTTAGAATGACAGATAGTGCAAGGCGTAGGCATTGAGCTCTTAAGTGGCTATCGCCTTGCATTTTATCTAAAGGACAAAGAGGGTGGCCGATGTGAAGCAAGAAAAGAAGAGAAAAAGCTCATTGCTGTTTCGCCGCTATATCCCTGTGTATCTGTTGATGCTGCCGGCGATTCTATACTTATTTATCAATAACTATTTACCCATGAGCGGCCTGCAGCTGGCGTTTAAGCAGTATTCCCAGAAGCTTGGCGTGTTTGGGAGCAAATGGGTGGGTCTCAAAAACTTTGAGTTTTTGTTTGCCACCAAAGACGCCTGGAATATTACCATGAATACAGTGGGATACAACCTGGCGTTTATCATAATCGGCACGATATTTTCCATCTTTATCGCGGTGCTTTTGGCTGAGGTAAAAGGAAAACGGGCTATCAAGCTCTATCAAACCGTCGTGCTGTATCCCTACCTGATTTCAATTATTGTAGTTGCCTATCTGGTAAACGCCTTTCTGGCAGGGCAGACGGGCTTTATCAACCGAATGATACTGGAGCCTCTGGGAATGGAAGGGATCTCGTGGTATTCCTCTCCCCAATACTGGCCATTCATTATAGTATTTGTCCATCTCTGGAAAAGCAGCGGCTACAATATTATTCTGTATCTCAGCACGATAAACAGTATTGATAAGGGCTATTATGAGGCTGCCGCTTTGGACGGCGCCAGCAGATGGCAGCAGTTCTGGCACGTGACGCTTCCCTCCTTAAAGCCCACGATTATCACGCTGACACTGCTGGCAGTAGGCCGTATCTTCTATTCTGATTTCGGCTTATTCTATCAGGTGCCACTGAACTCCGGCGCTTTGATCGATGTGACAAATACGATTGATACCTATGTTTACAGAGGCTTGATGGAATTGGGCAACATCGGAATGTCTTCCGCAGCAGGCTTCTTCCAGTCTGTAGTCGGATTTATTCTGGTGCTGCTGGCTAACTTTATCGTGAAAAAGGTCAGTGCGGAAGACGCAATGTTCTGACCGAAAGGGAGGTCTATTTATGGTCGGTAAAAAATCCGGCGTGTTCCCCGTTTTCGTCCATGTTATCATGGTGCTTCTGGTACTGATCTGCTTATATCCCTTTGCGGTCATGTTCATGTCCTCCGTTTCATCGGAAGCGTCACTGATTCGTCATGGGTATAATTTGATCCCAAAGGAAATTGGGTTTGACGCATATGAGTACCTGCTGAAGCGGCCTATGCTGCTGATTCGCTCTTATGGGGTTACGCTGATCAGCACGGCTATCGGTACTGTTGTGGGACTTTTTATGAGCATTTTCCTGGCCTATGGGTTGTCACTGCGTGATCTTCCCGGCAGGGGGGCCATCGCCTTTTATGTATTTTTCACCATGCTTTTCAGCGGTGGCTTGGTTCCCACATATATCATGTGGTCTCAATGGTTCCACATTAAAAACACACTGTGGGCCCTCATTGTACCAAGACTGATGGTAAACGCTTTTCAGGTGATCGTTATGCGTTCGTACTTTCAGTCCAATATTCCGGACGAAATCAAAGAAGCGGCCCGCATTGACGGCGCCAATGAATTTCGAATTCTTTTCCAGATCGTTCTGCCCATCGCAAAACCCATCATCGCCACGATTGGCCTGATGATTGCCCTGAATTACTGGAACGACTGGATGAACGGGCTCTACTATGTGACAGATTCAAAGCTGTTCAGCGTACAACAGCTTCTGAATCGCATTTTGGCTGACGCCCAGTATTTATCGCAAAACACAGACAGCGTGGAGCTTTCCACCAACATTCCCACAAACAGTCTGAAAATGGCACTTGCCGCTGTTGGTTCCCTGCCCCTGATGCTTCTGCTGCCCTTCTTCCAGAAGTATTACGTAAAGGGCATGACGATCGGTGCGGTAAAGGGATAAAAGGAGGAAGCTTAGTGTGAAAAATACTTTTTCACACACCGTTTTTGTGCCTTTGCCGCGACAAGC
>CAMVYG010000195.1 GCA_947171615.1 uncultured Clostridia bacterium | reverse complement strand
GTTTCAGGTGGACGAGCAGGGGGCAAAGCTCCACAATGCGGAGTTCAATATTTTCGCCCATGGAAACCAAATGACATTGAACCCGGATATCGGCATCGCTATTGGAAAAGAACCAGTCTACACGAAAGATGCAGAAACCGGCAATTTTGTCTTTAATAAAAACAATGCCACATTCTATGTGGACATAGAACGTGGCGATGCGTATTTCAGAGGAACGATCCAAGCCGATAAATATCTGGATAAAAACGGCAAAGAGATGCTCACTGACGAGTATAAGTTCAAATCTGACTTTCTGGAGCTGCGGGGCTTGAAAATTACGGATGGCAGTACCACTACTCTTGAGATTGACAAAAACGGTCACGTTACCATGCAGGGAGATATCACCATAAACAACGGCGCGCCGGATGGTACGTTCATTTCCGGGACAAATATTTATGCGCCCATGATTCGATCTCCACAGATTATCTGGTATGAAAGCAGTGACCCAACCGGAGAAACCGAATTAGGTAGAATAGAAGAAGATGTAGGTGGTGATGGTACAGGCAATCAAACCAAACTGCTGAAAATGACTTCCGAACAAGGACTTGCGATAAAATCTAACAATGGCGGACTAAGTTTAGAAGCAAAAAAAGGTATTTGGTTGGCTGATTTTGCAACAGCTCAAAAAGGGTTTTCTGTCCGAGGAGCATTAAGTATTGCTGCAACCGGGGCCTGTCCTTCTCTTACAGATAAAGATGGTTGGGTTAATGTAGAGAGTGCTTTGGGAAAACTGGAGAAAAGAATATCTGTTTTAGAAAAAAGCAACTAATCTGAAAAACGTATCGTACATTTCAAGCTTCATGAATTTTCACTGACTGATTAGCCTTAAAGTATGATTTATCGATCACTACTCACTGTCATCCTGAACAGAAGAGGCAAAGCCTCTTCTCGGTGAAGGATCTCGATTAGCAGAGACTGACGGGCAAAGGGCTTTTTTAGTCGCTGGCTAAGATAGAATCGAGATTCTTCGTCACTACGTTCCTCAGAATGACAGCGTGGGAGAAAGCCGCTGGCGCGATAAAACATAACTTTAGGGTGCATAAATGAGTGTGCGAACATAAAAGCGATAGTCAGCATCTGCTGGGTAGTATGTTAAATCGGCGATTGCGTTATTTTTCCAACTTCCAAGATGATATGAAATCATCACAGAACTCTGCTTATCAAAATCTGTAAAAAAATCTTTCAATGCTACTACGTGAGTAAGAGCATATGTTTTTAGAATGCGAAACCCTGTTGCATTAAGTTGCTGGAGTTTACCAGAATCCGCTGAGTCTCCGTTTGCGTACATATATAACCGAAAGCCCTCCTCATGAACATGCATAAGCGGAAACATATCCACAAACTCCTGATAGGTCAACGCTCCCTCAGGCAGATCATCGGGAGTGGGGTCTACAAAGGTAGGGTCAAAATTGGGGTCGGCGTCCACCGTGGTATTCTCCAGAATAGGGTCGGCGTTTACCGCCACCTGCGCCACTTCACCGCGCTTGGCCGTGCTGCCGGGCTTCAGCTTGCCGTCGCTGCCGTTTATCACCTTGTGGGTCACCGCCCACTGCATGGCTTCCTTCGCCCAACCGGAAACGGAACCGCTGTCGGGGAATTGGGAAAGAATGCCGCTGTCAAGGGAGGTATCGTTGCCTGTTTTCTTGGCGTAGTTGTACATAATAACCGCCATCTGTTCACGGGTTACATTGGTTTCCGGGGCGAATTTGCCCTCTCCCATACCGGAGATCAACCCGGCCCTGTATGCCCATTCTACAGCGGAAGCGTACCACTGGTTTTTGTTCACATCGGAGAAGCTGCTTTTCCCCGACCAATCGGCTTTGTTGTAGTTGGAGGTTTTATTGGAGAGCACCTGCACGAACATGGCTCTCGTCATAGGCGCGTTGGGAGAAAAAGTGGTATCCCCCGTGCCGTTGAACAAGCCGTTTTCGTAAGCATAGACCACCGCGTTTTTATACCATGCGTTGTCCGGCACGTCCGTAAAGGGCGTACCCGCGGCGGAAGCCGGCAGGGCCAAAGCGCTTAAAAGAAGCATAACAGCAAGGAACAGGGAAACGAGCCTGTGGTGAAGTTTCATTGAGAAAGCCCCCTTGAAAAAATATAGAGGAAATAATAAGGTTATTTTGATTATAGCTTAAGTATTTGAATTTTTCAAGAATTCATGATTTTTTTGCAAAAAACTATCACTTTTTTAAAGAAAGGACAGGCCGAAGCCCGCCTTTTAAAACAATTTTATACTGACCGAAAGCCTTTCCCGATGATCTCACTGGTATTCGTGATAAACATAAACGCCTGGGGGTCTATTTCCTTTAGCTTTTGGCGAAGCTTTACCGCTTCTCCGCGCCTGCAAGCGGTGAGGATCACTTTTCGCTCTGTATGCGAATACGCGCCCTCTGCGTTTATCACAGTAGAGCTATGATTTAAGGTATGGATAATATATTGGCACACTTCCTCCGGTTTAGATGTCACAATGGAAAAGAATTTACAAAGGTTGATGCTTTCAATCACAGAATCCACAACGAAAGCTTTTAAAAACAGTCCCAGCAGAGAGAAAAGACCGGTTTTCATGCCAAAAATAAAGCAGGAGGAAAGGGCGATCAGGCTGTCGCTGACAAACAGCGCCTTTCCGATCTCTGTAAGCCCCGTATATTTTTTCAGGATCATCGCAACGATATCTGTCCCGCCGCTGGAAGCGTTGCAATTAAAAAGCAGCGCCGATCCTACCGCAGGCAGCATAATAGCGAAGCACAGCTCTAAAAGCGGCTGATCCGTAAAAGGCTCCGCCATCGGCCACAGCTTTTCCAAAACCCAGGTTTCGAAAGAAAACATCAGGCTGCAATAGGTGGTCAAAACTCCAAATTCCCGGCCGATAAACAAAAAGCCTACCACCAGAAGAAGGATATTGATAATAGACATCATCGTTGCCGGAGATAAAAAAGGAATCACATTTCCCAGAATAATGGAAATACCGCTGACTCCTCCTGTAGTAAAATGATTGGGAAATTTGAAAAAATATACACCTAAAGAAAGCAGAAACACTCCCAGGTTTACAATACCAAATGTTTTCCAGTCGGGAAGATCCTTCCGTGAAAAAAACTTCCCTTTCTTTTCCTTGTTTTTCATTGTTTGGCACCTCTCTGCCGCTTATTTTCTACGAAGATCAGTGTTCTCTAAAAAGCCTCACAGATTCTACCACAGTGTCCCCCATTTTACAACTATTTTTGCAAAAAATACCGGTACAGAGCAGTGTCTGTACCGGCAAAGCTTTTTATCAGCGAATCAAGGCTTCCAGAAAATGTACGGCAGCTCCAATATCTTTTTCCGGATCATCCCCTACTTCGCGCTCAATGGTAAGGAATCCCTTGAACCCGATCTCATGCAAAGCTTTCAGATAATTGGGGAAATCCACATCGCCTTCTCCCAGAGGCAGTTCAATAAAGGAGGAATCCTCAAGCATGTCAGATTCCACCATACCGTACAGAATTTCGGGATCACGATAATGAAGACGGCGGCCGTCCTTTGCGTGGGTATGAACAATGTAGTCTTTCAGAGTGTAAACCGCCTGAACAGGATCGTCTCCGGTGACCATTACAAAATTGGCGGGGTCAAGGTTGACAGCCACGCCGGTGGAATGCAGGCCATCCAGAAAGCTCCGAAGCGTCACAGCCTTTTCAGGGCCTGTTTCAATGGCAAAATGGGCCTGAACAGAATCTGCATACTCCGCCAGCTTCCCGCAGGCATCCTGCATAACGGCATACCGGGGATGTGTTGGGTCCTCCGGTACCACGCCGATATGTGTAGTTACCACATCGGTTTCCAGATCCTTGGCCAGATCGAGAATTCGTTTGGACTGCTCGATCAGCCCATCATTTAATTCCGGCTTTACAAAGCCCTGGCCCAAATCACCGCACAAAGCGGAAATGGTAAGGCCGTGATCCTTGACAGCCTTCAAAAATTCCCGGCGTTTTTCCGGGCTCATCTGTTCGGGGGACATTTCTCCCCGTGTGGCATAAACCTGAATTCCCTTTGCGCCCAGTGCCTGGGCCTTATCCAGAGCCTTAGGGAACTCTGTGCGGAAGGAATCCAGCATAACGCCGATAGAAAATGGATACATTTTGACAAACTCCTCTCTTATTGCAAAGCAATTTCTTTGTGCTGCTCGGCGGAATCGTAAATGGCCTGCATCATTTCTGCCGTAACAATCACTGTATCAATATGGGAAGGAAGTTTTTCTCCGGTTTTAATACACCGCAGGAATGCATCGATCTCATTTTGGAAATGATCCCGCATTTGGAATTGCGGCGTATAATTCACCAAAGCGCCGTTTTCGGTG
>CAMVYG010000194.1 GCA_947171615.1 uncultured Clostridia bacterium | reverse complement strand
CCGCCTTAATTGGCTCCCATAATGCATAAAAACGTGCCTTCCGCCACACCAAAGGCATAGCCTGCGCCAATTTCCAACGGCTCTCCGGGAATAAAGGCCACAATGATTTGAAAGGCCATCATTCCCACAAAGGCAACTCTTCCCCATAAGCCGTGGGAATCTACCCAGGCCCGGAATTGCTCCGGCTGAGATACAAACTCTACCATAGGTTTTCCCACATTCCAGCAGATCAGCGCGGTCATCAAAATGACTGCCGCAAGAATCCCTGCCGCAAAAAACTTTTTTCTCCGCTCCGGCTTCATCTTATTTCCTCCCTGCTTTTCTTTTATCAAAATTCAGTATCAGTATAGAAGTGAAATTTCAAAATTTTTTCAAGGGAACCTTACAAAAATCTTTCCTTTCAATACCACACCGGCAAAGCTGATGTTTTTACAGCAATCATAAAAATTTTTCTTTTTTCAAAAAATACTTTAATATTATCGGGAGAATGAGTAGATAAGGGGTAAGGAAGGGAAAGGAGGCAAGGTCATGAAAGATCAGGAGATCGTGGCTCTGTACTGGGAGCGCTCCCAGAAAGCCATTGAAGAAACACAAAATCAATACGGCGAGAAGCTGCGCCGTCTGGCGGAAAATCTGCTGGGCAGCTATCAGGACGCGGAGGAATGCGTCAACGACGCCTGTCTGGGGGCGTGGAATTCCATACCACCCAACCGCCCGGACCCGCTTTTGCCCTATCTTTACCGGATCGTGCGGAACCAGGCGTTGAAGCGCTATCACCACGACACCGCCCAAAAGCGGGGCGGCACAGGCTTTCACATTGTTTTCGAAGAACTGGAAGGCGTGCTTGTCTCCCCGGGCGGGCCGGAGAAGGAGTTGGACGCAAAAGTTCTTTCCCAAACGCTGAACAACTTTCTCCGGGGACTTTCCCACAAAGACCGCACCCTGTTTCTGGGACGCTATTGGTTTGGGGAAGCCTACGATACGCTGGCCCTGAGGCTGGGCCTTTCGGAAAACAGCTGCGCCGTGCGGGTTTCCCGCATTCGGAAAAAGCTAAAAACCTATCTTACAAAGAAAGGAGTTCTTTGAGATGAATGCCAAGGAATTTTTGCTCTCCATGAATGAGATCGACAGCCGGTATATTGAAGAAGCCGATATTTTCGGGCCGGAGCCGGCGGTAAAGGTTTCCCCCGTCTTTCAGGTCATGCGCTGGGCGGGAGGGCTGGCGGCCTGCCTGGCGCTTGTGGGTGGACTCTGGTTTTTGGGCCGCAGCGGTTTGCTGCCCTTCTTAAAAACCACCCCTCAGCCGGGAGGAAGCTCTTCCGTAAGCGAAATTTCATCCGGCGCAAAGTGTCTTTCTGAAGAGGACGTCACCATTGACAAGGATGGAAACCTCACCTTTTCCGACCCGGAATTTCAGGAAATGCAGCGGGTATTTCTGCGGCACGAGCCGGTGACGGTGGGAGAAGAGATGCAGAAGCTTCTTCCCGGTACAGAGAGTGATCCGGTCAGCCGAGTTCTGACCCTGACCCTGCCTCTGTTCACGGTAGACCAATACCCGGTGGAAGCCCGCACCCATATTCTCTGCGAACTAAGGGAGATCGACTTCCTCTTCTGTACGCCGGAGGACAGCTCCCAACCCTCTTATCTCTTGTGGAATACCGTTTTCAACGACATGGCAGGAACCGTGGGATATTATGATGAGAACGGAGCTTACTATGCGGAACAACCATACTACTTCGCTCAAAACAACAGCTATTTCAAGTCCATTCAGGAATTTATGGGTCTCCACAGCGACGATCCCGGCAACCCCCACACCGAAGCCAGTGCAGCCATAGAAAAGCGGGAAACCATGCTGGAGGAAAAAGACTGGAACGATGTGATCTACAAGCTGCTCTACAGCTATCTGGAGCAAAACGATCTGCTGGAATACGCCAGAGTGCGGCTGCTCACTGGGGAAATGGTGGAGCTTTCCGGTGGGGACAGCATCGCTGATGCGAACCCCTTAAACACCGACTTTGCTCCTGTGTCCGTTACCAAAGAGGGGAATCTGCTCTTTGTTGACCCGGAATATCAGGAATGCTATCACACAATACGAAAGTATTCCGGGGATGATACCGATCCGGCTTCCGCGGCGGGAGATGACGCTTGCACCGGAATTTTGTCCCTGCCTCTGCCCTATTACGTGCTGGGACACTACCCCGCGGAAGACGGCACGACCCACTTGCTTTGTATGATGGGATCCACAGAATACGGCTTCTTTGAAAAAGACGGTGAAAAATCAGTAAAGCCCATAAACGCATACCATGATCTGGTAGGAATTATTGCAGTTTCCCAGGAAAACGGAAGCATTTTCTTCCGGGGACAGGACATCTGGTATCCCGGGGATGGAAACCTGTACGTTTCTTCCATTGCGGAATTTACCGGGTTGACCGAGGAAGACACAGCCGCTTTACTCGAAAACGCAGATCGAACAAAAACTGATTTTCTGAACAGCAATATCCAGCCGGATGCGCTTTTGCAGCAGCTCTTATTCGCATATATGTCTCAAAACGATATGACAGACTATCGACTGGAAGACGGGGAAGTCCGTCTCATTACGGAAGAGGAACTGCGGCTCGCCGCCCAGCGCAATGCGGAAGCAGAGGAGGCAATTCAACAGAAGAGGCAACAGCAAGGGCTGCAAAACGAGCCTGATTCCGCTTCCCAGGAAAGCTTTGAGGAAGAGGTACGGGCTACAGCAAAGCAGATAGCAAAAATTTATGTAAACCAATGGCTTTCCGATACCGAATATCCCCTTACCGAATGCTTTTACCAAGATCTGAAAGTAAGCGGAATTTACGAAGGGGAAGACAGCTTCCTGATCTCTCTTCGCATGGTATTCAAGCCTAAAGACGAGGAAAGTCTCAGCTACTGGTGGGCAGGAAACACCAAACCTGGTACAGAAGAAAATGAAGGTTACTACACTGCAAGTCGTTTTATAAAAGCAAAAAAGGTCAACGGGGAATGGAGCATTGAGAGTCATGGTACCGGTGGCTTCGGCGCTCCCAATTTTCAAGAAACAGACTGGACGATTGAGTAATTTCGTTGATCCCTGTTCGTAGTTTGTTGTTCGTTAGTCAACAGCAGGAGGCCCTGAACCATTTTTTGGTTCAGGGCCTCCTGCTTCCTAACTGATTCAGTCTTTGATCTCGTATTCTTTCACAGCGCCATAGAGCCGTTCGCTGATCCGCACGGAAAGGCGCAGGCCCTCCGGCACATATTCCTCGGAAAGCACTGCCCCTTCCTCCCGAAGCCAGGCGGCCAGGCCGCTTTTTGAAAAGGGCAGAAGCAAACAGGTATCAAAGGTTTTTTCCGGCAGGTTTTCTTCGATCGCCTGCAAAAGTGCTTCAATCCCCTCTCCCTTTAAGGCGCTGACCCGCACCGCGCCCGGCAGGCGCAGGGCAAGCTCCGGATCTTCTACCGCGTCCCACTTGTTCAGCACGGGGATTACAGGGCGATCCGCCTCCGCCGCGTCTTCCCTGCCCCGCAGGCGTTGCCGCAGCTCATCTGTGACCCGCAGGTGCTCCCCCGCCTCCGGGCTGGAGGCGTCGCACACATTCAGCAGGATATCGGCGGTAGCCGCCTGCTCCAGCGTGGACTTAAAGGCTTCCACCAGATGGTGGGGCAAGCGCCGAATCAGCCCTACCGTGTCGATAAGCATCACCGTTTTCCCGTTTGGCAGCTTCAAAGCCCTAGCAGTAGGGTCCAGCGTGGCAAAAAGCTTGTTTTCCGCCAGCACACCCGCCTGTGTCAGGCGGTTCATCAAGGTGCTTTTTCCTGCGTTTGTATAGCCCACCAAAGCCACTGTGACCGTCCCGTTTTTCTTTCTTCGCTTATCAATAACGCCCCGAGCCGCTTCCACATCCTGAAGCTGCTCCTTCAGCATGCTAATTCGCCGCCGGATATGCCGCCTGTCCATTTCCAGCTTGGTTTCACCGGGGCCTCTGGTACCGATGCCTGCACCCAAACGGGACAGGGCCGTTCCCTGCCCGCTGAGCCTTGGCAGCATATAGCGAAGCTGGGCAAGTTCCACCTGAAGCTTGCCCTCCCGGCTTTGGGCCCGCTGAGCAAAAATATCCAGGATCAGCATGGTTCTGTCGATCACCCTTGTATCACAGAGCTTTTCAAGGTTTCTGATCTGGGTGGGAGAAAGCTCCCGGTCAAATACCACCAGCTCCAGCTCTTCCCGCTTTACAAGCTCCGCCGCTTCCTCCGCCATGCCCGAGCCCAGGCAGGTGGCCGTATCGGGAGCGGGACGTTTCTGGGTAATAATAAAAGCAGGCTCCGCCCCGGCAGTGCGAGTAAGCTCCTCCAGCTCCGCCAAAGAAGCCTCGGCGTCATATTCCCCGGTATCTACC
>CAMVYG010000193.1 GCA_947171615.1 uncultured Clostridia bacterium | reverse complement strand
TCAAAATTGTGATATTATTTATAGTAGCAAAGGGATGGAGTTGCAAATAAAAAGAATTAAAAAATTGTTTCATTATTGCTTGTCGCATGTATTTTCATGCTGTCTTTCGGAATATATGCGTCTGCGGCAACGATCGTGACGCCCACCGTCACCCTGAATTCCATTTCAAACCGAAACGTGAATACAACCGTTACAGTAACCGGAAACGGAACGGCAGGGACCAGCGTCATCAGAAGCATTTCCAACGACAAGATGAAACGGTATTTGGAAGGGGAAAATCCTTATATCATCTGTGCCAGACAATAAAAGTTTTCAAAGAAAGAAGGGTTTGAATATGAGGAAAGCAAAAGCTCTGTGTCTGTGTCTCCTCTGCACTGTTCTACTGAACGGGTGCGGAAGCAAAACAGAAAGCAAGAAAGAACCGGATACCACTCAGCTGAGAAGCTTTCATCACCCTTATGCCAATATAGGAGTGTCGAAAACCTTGGCGAGCTTCGATAAGCGCCCTTACCTTGCGGTGGATGAAACCACAGAACTGCCGGAAACACTGCCTATTTATGAGGATGAATTTCCAACGTGTCAGGGCAAGGCACAATACTCCTCTGAAAAAATAAGCAAAGAAGAGGGAGAAGCGCAGTTAAAAGACTATTTGAAGTTCTTCTGTGAGAATATAGGTCAGCCGATACCCGATGTCAATCTCTATGTGGAAGATTTCAGTCCGCGGATGAATCAGTATTGGTGCGATGATCCAATGGAACAAATCACGATGCTGCAGTATACAGATCATGGGCTGGGCGTGATAGGCTCCTATGAAAAGACCCCGCATTTCCATGAATCCATCAAGGATATGGATGAAGATGCTATGCTTGCAGATCCCTTTATCAAAGCGGCCATTTCTTATCAGAATTTTCAAAACCCGGAATTCAAGAAAATTTGGGAAAGTGAGTACTATGAAAACCACGGAGATCGACATGTCCGCATTGCAGAGCCAACCGATGAATTGAAGTGGAATATGCTCTATGAACACTTCAATTCCGTGGAGCTTCGCAGTGCTCCTCAAGGCTTTAGAGTATCGATCAACAGGCCTTTACCGAAAACCCCTCTGGCGGAAGCCCGGGTAATTCCTTATGAAACGGCAAAGGAATTTGTGGAAGAAAAGTATTCCTGCCCTGTTGTGTACTGCGAGGCCGCCTATGACAAAGACGTCATTTATCCTGGCCGGTATCTTCCTGTTTACTGGTTTTATATGCAGAGGGAAGAATCCGTTTTCACCCGTCTGGTACCCATGACAGATTATCCCATCCCCCGGGGAGAAGAAATGCAGCGGTATATGGACGAAACCTTTGGCCAATACGCCACGGAATACAATGATTATGAGGATAAGGGCAATGCCTCTTCAGGCTCTTCTTCCACGGCCTCAACTGTTTCTCTTACCGAGGAATCCATGGCGGACCTGGTGGAAGAATGGATGCCTCCGCCTGACAGGTGGCAGGAGGGATACGAAGCCCTTTCCGCCGAAGAACAGAAAACAGTACGGGACTGGATGGCCTGGTATCAGGCGCTTGATGAAAAAGACAAGGAGATGCTCTCCTGCCGGCCCTGGGGATTCGGATGCTTTTCCGAAGCGGACGTAAACGCCGTTATGGAAGCTCAGGATAACGCGCTGTTACAGGCGGCAGAGGAATGCTCCGAGGGGCAGCCCCGGCTTTGGTGGAGCTATTTCTGCTCCCTGCCGGAGTACGACCCTCAGCTTTCTCAAACCGCTCAGCTCATCTGGCTCAGGGAATTTGCCGCCCTGTCTCCGGAGGAACGGGCACAGAGCGGCTTTCAGCCTGTGAGCGTGCCGGAAGCCTACAGTGAAGAGGAGCTTTCCCAACACTTGAAAAACATAGATCCCGGCGTTGTGAAGGCGGTAGAAGAACATGTTTTTTCCCCCGGCGCATGGTGGCATCATTATTTCCGGCTGCCGGAAACATCTGATACCCTGGAAAGCCGGGAAAAGATCATGAACTGGCTGCTCTGGTACACCGGACTTTCCAAGGAGGATCAGGAAAGAGCCGATGAGCGTACCCATCTGTTTTTCGCCGCCTGGGAATACTGATGTTTTCCCTCTCGAAGGATATAGAAAACGAAAAAGCTCCGCAGAGAAAGCCACTCTGCGGAGCTTTTTGCTTTCAGCTTCTTATTCCCGTTCCAGCCTTTTCAGCGATCTCTTCATGGGCAGAGCCAGCAAAACGCAGAACAGGCCCCCAAGCCAGATCACCAGAAAGGTGCTGTTCCCCGCCCAGTCAAAGAGCAGCCCGTAAAGAGCCTGGCCCGCCGGCATGGCGCAGATCGCCAGAGTCGCCACCACCGCCATGACCTTTCCCAGCAGCTCCGGGGGCGTCAATCTCTGCACCAGGGCCTGACAGAGAATACTGTACAGGGAAGAACCGGCCGTCATTGCCACCGCGCTGAGTAAAATCACCACAAAAGAGACCATGGGCGCTCTGTTTGAAATCACCGCCGCCCCAAAGGGAATTGCCGCCGCTCCCGTAATCAGCAAAAAGAGATAAATTCTTGTGGTGCTTACCCGTTTTGCAGCGGTTCCGGAAAGCAGTCCTCCCAAAATCATTCCCACGCTCATGGCCCCGGCTGCCAGGCCATACAGCTGATTGGAAAGTCCCAGCTGTATTTTTATTACGTAGGGCAGCCCCACATTCAGCATGGCGGAAAATACCAGATTCAGTCCGGCGATCAGCGGCAGAAGCTGTAAAAGGCCCCGGCGATCCCGGGTCAAAAATCCTATCGCCTGGGAAAAATCTACCCGAATCGTTCGCAGCACGCCGCCTTCCGCAGGCCGCTTTTCATAGGGGATTTGCAGAAAGCACTCCATCACGGCAGAAAAGAAAAAGCAGACGATACAGGCCGGAAGGATCGCCTTTAACCCAAACAGACCGTAAAGAACGCCGCCCAGCACCGGGCCAAAAAGGCTTGCCAGAGCATTGATCTGCGTTACCACGCCGTTGGCGGGAACAAGCCGATCCTCGCTGACCAAAAGCGGAATGCTGGAATTGACCGCGGGAGAATAGAAAGATTCGATCACCGAAAGGATCATCATCATTCCGCCGATCAGAACTACCCCCGGATGTGCCTGAAACAACAGCAGAAATACGGTAAGCAGCCCGGCAGTGAAAAAATCCAGCGCCGCCATAATTCCCTTTCGGCTGGCGCGATCCGCCAAAACGCCGCCGATGGGCGAAAGCAGCACCGTGGGGATCATGGATAACGCAGAGATCCCTGCAAACTGCGCCGCAGAGCCTGTTAAGTCCAGCACCGTCATAGACAGGGCAAACCGCAGCATGCTGTTTCCGAACAAGGAGATGATCTGCCCGATCACCATCAAGGTAAAATCTTTTTGAAACAAGCCCCTTGCCGCAGATCGTTCCTCTTTGATACGCTTCATAAAAAAACCTCTCTTTTTGAAAAATGGATTTTGACCGTTGATTTTGAAATTTAGTCGATATCCGTTAGTAGTTTGTTGTCAGAAAAGAATATGGTACCCGCTGTCATTCCGAGCAGAGCGAGGAATCTCGAATAGAAGTGACCGGCGAATACAAAGCCCCTGCACTTTCTAACAACTAATAGCTAACATCTGCTAATCGAGATCTTTCGGGAAGATACGCAGCATCTTTTTCTCAGCCTGATGACAACGTGTAATAGAGGGTAGTATCATTTCTCACTCTAACCCTCCACCACTCACTGTCATTCCGAGCAAAGCGAGGAATCTCGATTAGAAGTGACCAGCGGGCAAAAAGTCCTTGTACCTGTCGGCTAGTAATAGTTGAGATTCTTCGGGAAGACCCAAAGGATCTTTTGCTCAGAAATGATAGTTAGATGCGATTCCCCTTTTGCTTCGACTGTCATTCCGAGCGGAGCGAGGAATCTCGATTAGAAGTGACCAGCGGCTAAGCGGACAATCGCTCCGCAATCATCTGACCTTACTCTAACGACTAATACCTAACAGCTCACAACTGATTGAGCATCGCTCCTTACCCACATACCGCAGATCCAGCAAAAGTGTCCTTGCCCTTTTCTAACAACTAACGGCTAATGGCTAACAACTAAATAGCAGCAGCCTGGCATACTTCAAACGCTCACAAATACATACCAACTGGCGGTATGTATTTAATTATTCCTCTTCTCCATTTCTTTGCTTCTGGTTCATCTTTTTTCAGATTCTTTCCGTTCCTGCCTTTTGCTCTGTTTCTGTACCAGCCTTAACCATACGATATACTAAGTAACAATATGTTTTTGGCTGTTCCTCCTGTTTATTTACTCCATTAAGCCATAGTTTAACGATTAGCACCTTCACCGCCTCTTGGCTCTCCCTATGGGGTGAGCCAAGAGGCGGGACGTTGA
>CAMVYG010000192.1 GCA_947171615.1 uncultured Clostridia bacterium | reverse complement strand
TGCGATTTCTGTATGGTTCAAATTCAGCTTCCGGGCAAAGCCGTCGGTGATTCTTCTTGCCGCGGTTATGTGCCCGCTGTCTTTTTCAGAGCCTTCCCCTTCCTGAACAAATTGTTCCAGCAGGTTTCGTTCAGTGGAATAGATCAGTTCCACCAGCTTGGCGCGGTATTCCAGATCCGCAGAGGGCAGATTGGGATTGGCTTTTAAATCCATCGCGTGCTGTGCTTCATGCTTGAGGAGCGAAACCTGAAACGCCTCGCTGTTAAGATCATAGGCGGATTTTACGCAGTTGATGATCCCGTCCGGATCTGTCCAGCCGCCGGTTCCAATCTTGCCGAAGGAGAGATAATCCATCCAGCTTCTGGATAGAAAGCCGTCCAATATTTTCACGGTGTAGCTCTGTTTCCCCTCTGGCAGTTCCACCTCATAGGTTTTTGACTCTGTTGTCTGCCAGACATAGGGGCCGTAGTAGCCTCCTGTTCTGCCGCCCATGAAATGGAGCCCTTTGCTTTGAAAGGCTTTCGCAACCTGGATTTCCTCAATATCGTCCAGCTCCGCGGCTTCATGGTCAATGGGAAGAATTTTGACCAGTCCATCCCTCAACCTGTCTACAGCCTTTTCCTTGTCAATGCAGAGGTAAAAGACATCACGGTAATACTTCTGATACAGGGTCAGTATCTCTTCAAGATTGGGATCTATCCCATGGATGATATACTGTTCCTGTTCAAAAATGTTCCTGTACCGTTGGGATAGCTCGGCCTGTTCCGGAAACTGTTTTACGTAATCAATTACCCCTATCAGATCGCCTTTTATGATATAACCACGGTAAATCTTATCGGAAAATTCCATACTGGTTCCTCCTTTTTGTCCTTCCAGTCCTTACCCTTATCTGGTGTCTATTTTACTATAAAATCCGCTTAGAGAAGGACGGTGCTTTTCGAGCCAAGCGAGAAAAGAGAGGTGCTGCGCACCTCAGGCCTTCTCACAAGACAACCGCAAAGCGGTTGTCTATTGCCGTCAAAATAGAGATAATCTTTTGGAAAAATGCCTGAAGGCATAGAGGAAAACCACTTGTGAAACCGGTCAAAATTTTCCTCTCCAAACATTCCGGTCCCGGAGGAAACCATTTTGCAGTCCGGAATCTCAATAATTCGTATACCTTGCATTTGGGAAGACTCCTTATGGTTCTTTTATTATTATAGTCAATGTACTACAAATCCTTCTGCCTGTCCAGCGTGATAGAAAAAGGGAAAATGCGGTTGTGTTTTGATTTTTTAACCGCTATAATGGAAGCGGAAGATAACTTGACTATAGGGGGGACATAAACATGAAGCAGTATCTGGCTGAAAAATTCTGCTGGTTTGATTTTTCCGTATTGGAGGACACGGCGCTGACTGCCGCCGAAAAATACCAACGGCTGATCACCTGGGCCGAAACGGCAAGAGGGATCAACCCAAATGTTTTTGATGAGGTGACGCAGTGGATCTTGGACGACGCCTGCTGGGAACCCCAAAGCATAACGGCTTTTGGGGCCGTTTCATGAAAGCTGACGCTCCTGTTCCGGAAGGCTTTCTCAGCTTTGATTTTGTTGAGAGCTACGATGGAAAGCCGGGGCTGCCCTTTCTGTCTCAGTTTGCCTATGCCACCTTCTCAGGGGATTTGGAGGCCATGCACCGCAGAGAAGGGTATGACAGCGACGCTATGTACGATGTCACCCGGAATATTATGCTTGCCCAGGGCGTGTTGATCCCCTACCCGGAAAAATACTGGACGGCAGAAGTGTTTTTGAACGGCTGCGGTAAAGAAAGCACCGCCTATCTGTTCAGTTCAGACTATCCCTTTCATCCGGAAGCGTAACATGTTTTTAGAACCGTGCCGGCATTTTCAGCCCTTCAGGAGGAATATATGCAAAAGACCACAGATATGACAAAAGGGAGGCCCCTTTCGCTGATCGGGCTCTTTGCGCTGCCGCTGCTGGTTGGAAACATTTTTCAAATGCTTTACAGCGTTGCCGACGGCGCGGTTGTCGGCAGACTCCTGGGCGTAGGTTCCTTTGCTGCGGTGGGGGCCGCCGCATTTTATACCTGGCTGATCACAGATATTATTTTGGGATTTACACAGGGATTTGGTGTTCTGCTGGCGCAGCGCTTCGGAGGAAAGGATGAAGCGGGGCTGCGAAAGGCAGTAGCTATGTCGATTTTGCTCTGTCTTGGTCTTGCAGCGCTGCTTGTGCTGGTGGGGCAGCTGGCTGCGGCTCCTGTCCTTAGAATGATCGACACACCATGGAAACTGACGGAGGAAGCTCTGCTCTATCTTCGCTGTATCCTTGCAGGCATACCGGCGGCTATGGCTTACAACCTCTCGGCGTCTCTGCTGCGGGCGCTTGGGAACAGTAAAGCCCCGGTGATTGCTGTGGTGATCGCCAATTTGTGCAATGTGGGAATGAACCTGCTGTTTTCCGCAGTGTTTCACTGGGGGGTGGCCGGGGTAGCCTTCGCCACGGTGGCATCGCAGGTAGTTGCGTTTGCGTACTGTCTGCGCTCTTTGCGTTCTCTGTCCTGCCTGCGTTTATCTACAGAGGATTTTCGGTGGAGCGGCGCTGATGTGAAGGAACTTTTGCGTTTGGGGCTGCCGCCGGCTCTGCGAAACGGCGTAATCTCTTTTGGCGGCCTGCTGATACAAAAGCAAATAAATTTGTATGGTACGCTGTTTGTAGCGGGGACTACGGCCGCCCAAAAGTATTTTGATTTGATGAACCTGGCCGGGGGCGCTTTGGAGGGGGCAGTTGCCACCTATTCCGCCCAAAACTTTGGCGCAAGGGATATGACAAGGCTGAAAAAGGGAATACGGGCCACGGCTGTCGCGGCCCTGGTCTGCTCGGCGGTCACAGCAGGCGCGGTCATTTTGTTGCGGCGCTTTTTAATTGGCCTGCTGATTTCCGGGGCTCCGGAGGAGCTTGCAGAGATCCTGCGCTTCGGCGGCAACAGTCTTCTTGCCATGGCTCTGTTTCTGCCGATGCTGTACCTGCTTTGTATTTACAGAGCGGGATTGCAGGGAATGGGGAATACGGTATATCCTACCCTGTCCGGTTTTGTGGAGCTGCTTTTGAGGCTGGCAGCGGTCACGCTGCTGTCGGAACACCTTGGAAAATGGGCGGTTTATCTGGCGTCCCCCATAGGCTGGCTTGGGGCCTTTTTACTTTTATTCCTTGCTTATCACGGCGTATATCGGAAAAACTGCCGGACGCAAGAGAACTGATCGTTGCAATAGAAAAGAGCGAATGATAGAAAAACGCTGTCGGGAATTTCCCGGCAGCGTTTTTACGGCAAGGCTTCTCAAACAGGAGGGAGAGTTACGGGCTCACTGGGGTTATCCGTGGACCAGTGCATTTCATGGCGCTCAAAGTAGCCGATCACCGCTCCTGCTTTATCGCGTACCGGAACAAAAAATTCCCGTTCTCCGGTGGTTTGATTGAGTGTTTCAAAAAACTCGTTTTCTTCTCCGGCGTCCGCCCGGGCAAGGAAGGCTTCAATTTTTATCCTGGTTCCTTCGTTGTGGCAGTTGAAAATGCTTCTGCCCACCTGTACAATAGCGCCGTAACGGGTGCGGGCCGCCTTGTTGAGATAGCGCACCGTATGAGAGCGGTCTACATAGACGATCTCGTAGGGGTACGCATCCAAAATAGCCAATAAAACGCTTTTATCCATGTTTTCCATGATCGTCTCCTTGTTTTGTGAATTTTTGAAAATTATTTTTTCGGATCAACTTATAGGGAGTCAATTTTTCTATTCAGCGGGATAGCGGAGGTAATAGTAGTCGTTTCCCTCCATGGCTTCTGTTTTTTGAAAGCCGTGGCGGAGATAGAAATCGGCAGCTTTGTGATTGTCCTTATGAACGCCCAGGGCAATGGGGCGCACGCCATATTCAGCATAGCATTGAGCAATAACCGATTCCAGCGCGTTCCCGCCGATTCCCCGGTTCCGGTATCGCCGATCCATCACAAAGCCCATGAGCCGGTAAAAGGGAGTCCGGCGCATTTCCTTTGGATCTGTTTCCCACGCTAAGGCTTCTCCCAGCAGAAGAACGCCGATACATTCTTCTCCGGCCTTGATGGCCCAGGTGTTTCCCACACAGCCGTGGGTGATCCCGTACTCCGTAAGCTCTAAAATGGTATCGATGGAATCGACAAAAGCTTCGCTGATATCGTCCCTCTGAATTTGCGCTAATTGTTCCCGGTTTTTTCCGGTGATCTTTTCAATATAGATCGGTTTTTCTTCCATCTTTTATGACCATAGCGTTTTACAGGCAAAGCCTGTAAAACCCATCCTTTCCTTGAGAATTGCGGCTTTTGCCGCTGCTGAAACGGCAAAAGCCGTAAAACCTGGTTTGAAAAATTTATTTTTTCAAACTTTGCCCGCCTTTTCTCTGAA
>CAMVYG010000191.1 GCA_947171615.1 uncultured Clostridia bacterium | reverse complement strand
CTTTAAATCTCTGGTAGGTTTTTTGCTGTTGTTCATTTTCTTTACCCTGATGTACACTTTTCTGCCCCGCCGCCGGATCAGATTCCTGCACAATCTGGCAGGCGCTGCCTTCGGCGCTGCCGGCTGGGTGCTGTTTTCCTTTTTCTTCTCTCTGTTTGTAGAGAATTTTTCCAATTTTTCCATTTACGGCAGTTTGGCCACGCTTGTTATTTTAATGTACTGGCTCTTTTCCTGTATGTATATTCTGTTTCTGGGCGCGGAGGTCAGTATGTGGCTGGAATTCAGCGGGATCCAGGAGGATTTGAAGAACGCCTCCAAAAAGAGAAAAAAGACCCGGGAGAGGAAGAAAAGAGAAAAGGACGCGGCAAAATGATCTCTCTGCTTTTTTGGGAAAAAAGAGCTTTACAAACTGGCTGCGAAGGGAATGTCATATCATGATGAAAAAAATCGTTGTCATAGACGGCCAGGGCGGTAAAATGGGCGCCGCCCTCACCGCCCAGCTCAAGGCCTCCGGAATTCCCGCCCAGATCATTGCCGTGGGAACCAATTCCGCCGCAACCACCGCCATGCTGAAGGCGGGCGCGGACGCGGGAGCAACCGGGGAAAACCCAGTGATCGTAAACTGCAAAGACGCGGACCTTATCACCGGGCCCATGGGCGTGATCACGGCCAACGCCCTTTATGGAGAGATCACCCCCGCCATGGCGGCAGCTGTCTCCCAAAGCCCCGCTCAAAAGCTGTTGATCCCGGTGAACCGCTGTTCCGTTACGGTAATAGGCGCTATGGAACTGCCTTTAGGAGAATACGTAAAGCTTGCCGTGCAAAAGGCCGGAGAGCTGCTCAGGGGGTCTTATGAGGCGGTATGAAGCCTGAGGAGTTGAGAAAATGGAAGAACTGCTAAATTGTATAAAAGCTTTTTGCAGGGCCGGAAAAATATCCTGGACAAATCACGCCATTGTGAGGATGGTTCAAAGAAGCATAAGCCGGGAAGATGTGAAAGCGGCTCTTCTAACCAGCGTCATAATAGAAAATTATCCAGATGATTATCCCTATCCAAGCTGCCTGATTCTGTCTGGAAACACAGCCGCAAATCCCTTGCATATCGTGTGTGGAATAACAGACACTGAATTGTGGATCGTAACAGTGTATCGCCCGAATCCAGCAGAATGGGAGTCGGATTTCAAAACCAGAAGGGAGAACAGAAAATGAGTTGCTTTTTTTGTAAGGGCATGTTGCAGGAGCAAACATCCAATTTTATGGTAGATGTAGATAACTGCTTTATTATAGTGAAAAATGTTCCTTCCCGCGTGTGCTCCCAGTGTGGGGAAATTTCCTACACAGACGAGGTTGCTGACAAACTGGAGCGCATTGTAAAAGAAGTAAGAAAAGCCGTATCTGAGGTTGCCATTGTCAATTATCAGGACAGCGTTGCATAATTGGGTATTTCATCGAGTTGCGGATTCCAAAAAGATACCGACGCCATGCGGGAATTACAGGAAGAAATCGAAACGCCAAACTGACAGAAAGGCTGAAGCAGCATGGAATTTGTCTATTACCCTTCCCAGGAGGAAGTAAAACGGTATTTTGGCACAGATGAAATATTGATGATGCTCGTTTCTCATGACGAAGAGAAAGCGATTGTCGCCCCTTCTGCGGAAACTGTGGAACATCACACTCTGCTTGCGCAGGTGGGGATCCGGGAAACAGAAATAGACCGCTACTTCCGCATTGTTTTCGATAACACCGCCGCCGATTGGACATTTGTTTGTCCTGCCGACTACCGCGGGATCAAGGATAAGCAAAAGCGCATTGCGGAGTTTTATAAAGACGGATTCCGGTGTATCTCTCAGGCTCTTGCGGAAATCGGGTATTTCATCGAATTGCGGATCCCAAAAAGATACCGCCGCCACTTTGATATCATGAGCGATGGTTTGCCGGAATAGGCTGAAACTACCGCGCTCTGCTTCAATATGTGTCAAAACAGCACGGAGGTCCTTTGAAAGGAATACAGGAAATGGAGCTTTGGGATATTTACGATGAAAACGGCAATAAAACAGGACGCACCCACGTGAGAGGGACCGCCATGCAGCCGGGAGACTACCATTTGGGCGCCATTGTTGTGGTCGTAAACAGAGAAGGAGATCTGCTCTGTACGCTGCGGAGCCGGGAAAAGAAAATTTATCCCGACATGTGGGAAAACACGGGAGGCGGAGTGCTTCTGGGAGAAACCAGCCTGACTGCCGCCGTGCGGGAATTGCGGGAAGAAACCGGGATTCACGCGGCGCCGGAGGAGCTTGTTTTTCTTTACCGGGTGAAAGCTGCGGAGCCCGGCGGAGGTGGGCTTTTTCATGACGTATACGGTCTTCGCCGAAACATGGATGCGAAGGACGTGGTGCTTCAGCCCGGTGAAACGGACGCCGCCAAATGGATCCCTTACGAGGAATGGGAAGCCCTGGGCCGTGCCGGAAAAATTTTAACTCCGGCCGGGCCGGACAACGAAGAATTTTTCCAAATTTTACGAAGCTTTATCAAAACAACATAAAGGGAGATAGCTATGGCAACTACGGTGGGAATGATAAGCCTGGGCTGCGCGAAAAACCAGGTGGACGGGGAAATGCTGATGGCGGCCCTCAAACAGGGCGGCTTTGAAACGGTGGAGGACGCGGCGCTGGCCGATATCGCCATTGTCAACACCTGCGGTTTTATCGAAAGCGCAAAAAAGGAATCCATTGAGGAAATTTTAGAGCTTGCTCAACTGAAAAAGGAAGGGCAGATCAAAAAGCTGGTGGTCACCGGCTGCCTTTCGGAGCGGTACCGGGAAGAGATCCACAAGGAGCTTCCGGAGGTAGACGCCGTGCTGGGCATCGGGGCCAACGGAGACATCGCTTCTCATCTTCAGAAAATGATGGCGGGAAGCTTTGTGGAGAGCTTTCCGGAAAAGGAAAAAATGCCTCTGTGCGGAAAGCGGGAGCTTTCCACCCCCAGCTGGTCGGCTTATCTGAAAATCGCCGAGGGCTGCGACAACCGCTGCACCTACTGCGCTATTCCCATGATCCGGGGAGGCTACCGCAGCCGCACCATGGAAAGCATTGAGGAAGAGGCAAGGGCTTTGGTGGAAAACGGAGCAAAGGAGCTGACTCTCATTGCCCAGGACACCACCCGGTACGGCATTGACCTGTACGGGGAATACTCCCTCTCAAAGCTCTTAAAACGGCTGTGCGCCATTGAAGGGGTCCACTGGCTCCGGGTGCTTTACTGTTATCCCGATTCCATCACCGATGAGCTGCTGGAAACCATGGCGGAGGAAGAAAAGATCGTAAAATACATCGATCTCCCCTTGCAGCACGCCTCAGAGCGGGTGCTGAAGGCCATGAACCGCAGGGGCAGCCGGGAAAGCCTGACCGCCCTTCTCCGAAAAATCCGGGAAAAGGTACCGGGCGTCACCCTGCGCACCACCCTTATCACTGGGTTCCCCGGTGAAACAGAGGAAGATTTCACAGAGCTTGCGGAATTTGTAAAGGAAATAGAGTTTGACCGCCTGGGCTGCTTTGCTTATTCCCAGGAGGAGGGAACTCCGGCGGCAGAGCTGCCGGAACAGCTGGACGAAGAGATAAAGGAACACCGCGCCGAGCTGATCATGGATTCCCAAACTCTTCTGATGGAGCGAAAGGGGCAGGCAAAACTGGGGCAAACCATAGAGGTACTTACCGAGGGATTTGACCGGTACGCGGAATGCTGGTTTGGGCGCTCCGCCATGGACGCGCCGGACATTGACGGCAAGGTGTTCTTTACCGCCGAAAAGAAGCCGGTGTTAGGCTCCTTTGTCAAGGTTCTCATCGAAGACTGCGTAGACTGTGATCTCTTTGGAAAAAGGATGTGATCTCCGTGAAGCTGAATCTTCCCAACAAGCTCACACTGCTCCGGGTCTTTCTGGTTCCGGTATTTATGATATTCGCCGCCCTTTCCCATTTTGGGCAGGAGGGTTTTAACCCCGTTTTAAGCTTGCTTGCGGGCATTGTGTTTGCCGCCGCCAGCATTACCGATTTTCTGGACGGCTATCTGGCCAGAAAAAACCACCTGGTCACAGATTTCGGAAAATTTGCCGACCCCCTGGCGGATAAAATGCTCACCACCGCGGCCCTGATCTATATGGTAACAGACGGCGTATGCAGCCCTATTGTGCTGGCTATCGTGCTGTTCCGGGAATTTGCCGTAGCGGGGGTGCGTATGCTTGCCGCCGCCAATCAGAAGGTGATTGCCGCCAACCTGTGGGGCAAGGTCAAAACTGTTTTGCAAATGGTCACGGTGCTGCTCTATTACTTTGCCTGTGCCGTATTCCCGCCGGACGGAGCATTTCTCATTTCTATGGGAACGCAGATCCTGTGCTGGCTGGTTGCCGCCGTCACCCTGCTTTCCGGCGTGAAATATCTTTGGGACAACCGGGAATGCCTGGGAGAGGGGAATTAGCCCCCTGCCGCTT
>CAMVYG010000190.1 GCA_947171615.1 uncultured Clostridia bacterium | reverse complement strand
ATATAAAATTAAGTTAAAAAATAATATTGGGCAGCGAAAATATTTTCTTATTCTTTATTTAAGTATACTTAATAAAGAATTTGTAGAACGCCGTTTTATGAGGAAGGAGGAGGAATGTTCTGAAAAGGATCGTAGAAACGCTGCGCTCGGCTAAAAATCCTCCAACTGTAGTCACAGGGTTTGATGGATATGTGGACAGCATTTTACGGGTCTGCCGACAGACAGGCGGGTCTGAACCTGAATTTTTTGATACTATGGAGGCGTTTGGAGATCATATCCGGGGAAGGGCCCGAAAAAGCTGTTCTTTAGAGCTGAAGCTGCAAACGGAAAAGCTGGGAGGAAATTCTCCCATTTTCTCACAGGCTATAGCGCGTCTGGGCGCCCGGGTGAATTGCATCGGCGCTTTTGGAACACCTAGCCTGCACCCGGTTTTCCGTGAGCTGGAAGAGCTTTGTACATTACATAGCCTGTGTGATCCGGGGCTTTGTGAAGCATTGGAATTCCGGGACGGAAAGGTGATGTTGGCGCGGAATGACCGGATCAAAGTAGATTATCGAGCTCTTATCGGATTACTTCCTGTCCCTCGCCTTTTGGATATGATGGAACAGGCAGAGCTGCTGGCATTTTTTAATTGGAGCGAGCTGTTGGGCAGCACTTCCATCTGGCAGGGATGCCTGCGGGAAATCTTTCCCAGGCTTACTGTACGGAAACGAATTTTTCTCGATCTTTCGGATTGCTCGCAAAGGCCGGAGAGAGAGGTGCGCGAAGCCGGTGAGCTGATTCGGGAATTCTCAAAATACTTGAACGCGGTTTTGAGTCTGAACCAGAATGAAGCAGAGACCCTGGCAAAAAGCCTGGGAATTGTTTTAAAAGAAAAAGCCGCCCTGGCCGCGGCGCTGCGAGATCGATTAGCCTGTGAAATGGTGGTGATCCACCTGCTGGATAGAGCCTATTGCGCAACGGAAACGGAAGTTTCCTGCCATGTGGGCCGTCAAATTCAGGATCCATTGCTTTCCACCGGCGGCGGAGATAATTTTAATGCTGGCTTTGCCTTTGCTCTGCTTCAGGGGATGTCACCTGAAGAAGCGTTGGCAGTAGCCAACGGCGTCTCCGGGTTTTATGTGTCTCAGGGCAGAAGCCCTGACCGGGAGGAGCTGGCGGCTTGGCTGGAGGAGAATTTCACGGGAAAAAATGAACAACAGAAAGGAAAGATTTGCTATGAGATCGCCTAAGATCGTATTTATCGGAGCGGGCAGTATGTCCTTTGGAACACCGACTTTCCGCGATATTTTTACAACGCCCCAAATGAAGGGCGCAACCCTGTGCCTGGTGGATATCGATGAGGAAAATCTGGACCGGATGTACGGCCTGGCGGTGAAGCTCAACGAGCACAGCGGCTTTGGCCTGAAGATTGAAAAGACAACCCAGCGCAGGGAGGTGCTGCCCGGAGCAGATTTTGTCATAAACTCTCTGGCCATTGAGCGCTGTGAGCTGTGGAAGCAGGACTTCAATGTTCCCAAAAAGTATGGCGTGCGCCACTGCCTGGGAGAAAACGGCGGCCCGGGCGCATTGTTCTTCACCATGCGTACCTTCCCGGTGATCATGGATATCGTTCACGATATGGAGGAGCTTTGTCCCGACGCCTGGTTCCTGAATTTCTCCAATCCGGAGACCCGGATCATTCTGGGTGTGAACATGTATTCCAAAATCAAGTGCATCGGCCTGTGCCACGGCATTTTCATGGCACAGCACGATATGGCGAAGATCATGGGCAGAGAGCCGGATTCTATCGAGGTGTTCGGCGCGGGCATGAACCATTTCCAGTGGATCCTTTCCGTGCGGGATAAGGAGACCGGGGAAGATCTGTATCCGGAATTCCGGGAGAAGGAAAGAAGCTTCGATCCCACATTTATGCCCTACTCCAGAAAAATGTTTCACTTCTTCGGGCTGTATCCCACCTGTTCTGACGACCATCTGGGTGAATATCAGGCCTATGGCTATGAGGCAGGCGAGCACGGTTATGACTTTGACTGGGACGCCCAGGACAGAGTGGAGATGAAGAAGACCATTGCCGCCCTTGTGTCCGGTGAAAAGGATATTGACGAGTGGCTGGTTCCCTCCGGTGAGCAGGCGATCAATGTAGTGACCAGCATCTTCTTTAATGACCGAAGGAACATTCCTTCTGCTATCTGCTACAATGACGGCGCGATCAGTCAGCTTCCCGATGATGTGGCGGTAGAGCTGCCCATCACGGTGGATGGAGACGGCGTACACAAACGGGTGGTTCGCAATATGCCGGACGGTGTGATCGGGCTGATGAACCAGCAGGTTTCGCCCCAGCGGCTGTCTATCCGGGCGGCGGCTCAGGGCTCGAAGGAGCTGGCGTTGCAGGCTCTGCTGTGCGATCCAACGATCAACAGCACAGACGCCGCGGTAAAAATCGTCGATGAACTGTTTGAGATCAACAAGCAGTACATCAGGAAATGTATTTGATTTCCATTATGAGGCGAAGTTTGCGAAGAGAAGATCACTGAAAAAGTGAGCATGTCGTTTTACTAAGAAAGCGATGGCAAAAAATAATTAGGGCTTGTTTGAAAACAGAGGAAAAGACAGCTTTTTCGATTTTTCAAACAAGCCCTAAGCAAGACGATAGAGAATGATTGCAGAGCTTAAGGACACTGCTAAAGGAGAGCATATGAAAAATTTGCCGGATTTCAGGGAGCATAATCGGGCGGTCAGAGAGCTGTGGGATTCGTATCAGAAAGGTACGCACACCCGCGTGCCAATGATCACCGGTGTGTCAGACAGATTTTATGTGTTGAATCCCGTGACGAACCCTAAAAATATTTCGTTTTATGAATACAGCAACGATCCGGATCTGATGTTTGATATGCAGTGCGCTTTCAGCGAGTATGCAAGGTTCCATATTCCCGGAGATCATGAAATGGGAATTCCGGAAGAGGGCTGGAATGTCAATGTAGATTTTCAGAATTATTATGAAGCGGCCTGGTACGGCTGTGAGGTGCGCTTCCCGGATGGCGAGGTTCCCTATGCGGTGCCCTTGCTAAAGGACAACAATAAAAATCTGCTTTTTGAAAAGGGGATTCCCGATCCCTTCGGCGGCTTTATGGCAAAGGCCAGAGAGTACTATGACAGGTTTCGGGAACGCATGAAATCGGCGGAGATCCTGGGGCAGAAAATTACCAGCCTGGGCGCCTGGTTTACTGGAACCGACGGCCCCTTTACCATGGCCTGTGAGCTGCGGGGCGCCGATAATGTGTGTATCGATCTGTATGAGGACCCGGACTACTATCATCAGCTGATGGAATATCTTACGGAAAGCATCATTCAGCGAATGAAGGCCTGGAGAAAATACACGGGCCAGCCGGAGATCACGAAAGCTTTTGGATTCGCGGATGACAGCATCATGCTGTTGTCAGAAGAGATGTACCGGGAGTATGTACTGCCCTACCATAAAAAGATGGCCCACGCACTTTCCACTATGGAGGAGCGGGGCGGCGTGCACCTCTGCGGTGACGCTACACGGCATTTCAAAACATTGCGGGATGAGCTGAAGATCTATAGCTTTGATACCGGATTCCCGGTAGATCACAAGGCTGTTTGTGAAGAACTGGGGGAAGAGGTGACCATTCAGGGCGGCCCCCGGGCACAGCTGATCCATCAGGGTACACCGGAGGAAATTGAAGCGGAATCCAAACGGATCCTGGAGGCGGTAAAGCCTGTGTCCCGGCGCTTTATTTTTCGGGATGGCAACGATATTCCGCCCTATACGCCTCTGAAAAATATTCAGGCGCTTTACGACGCCTGCCTGAAGTACGGTGGATATGAAGACTGATTATTTATAATGAAGAAGGGACGGTTCCAATGAAGCAAATTAAGACATCCATTGAAGTTTTATCTCAGGACGAGCTGCTTTTGATCCACAATGCGGCGTTGAAAACACTGGATCGTGTGGGAATCAGGGTTCCCAATGACGAAGTGCTGGAGATGTGTGCCGATTTGGGCTGTAAGATTGATCGGGAGAAAAAGGTAGTTAAGTTCCCCGTTGCCGTGATGGAGCAATTTATTGATGGAATGCGGGCTGAAGCTACTGCGAAACCGGAGGACAAAGCACAGAAGCTGCAGGGGTGGATCTCTACACAGGTAACGCTGGTAGATTATGTTACAGGTACTCGCCGCTATGGTCTTCGGGACGACAATTTTAAAAACATCAAGCTTGTGGAAAAGCTGAAAAATATTCCCGCGTGCAACGCTGCGGTAGTTCCCTCTGACGTTCCCTATGAGATCGCCGATGTGGTGAGCATTGCGGATATTCAGAAATATTCCACAAAGCCGGGCGGCACCTTTATCCTCACGCCTTTTGGCGCAAAATATGCCAGTGAAATCAATAAGCTGCTGGGGCTGCGGGATCATTATTTGTTTGAAACCATCAGCCCTCTGAGCTTTAAGCAGGATACGGT
>CAMVYG010000189.1 GCA_947171615.1 uncultured Clostridia bacterium | reverse complement strand
ATACTCACTGATTAAATACTTGAAGGCGACTTCCATACCTCCGGTATCACCTTTTAACTTTTGGGTGTCAAAATCATCATTGACAGAGATAAAGCGGGTATGGAACAGCGGAAATACCCGCTCGATAAAGTAGCCGGTTTCCAAACTGTTGCGACCAAACCGGGAAAAATCTTTTACCATGATACAGTCAATCCGATTGGCCCGTACCAGATCAAGTAATTCCTGCACCGCAGGGCGTTCGAAGTTTGCCCCGCTGTACCCGTTATCTACAAACTCCATAAGTTCCGCATTGGCATATTCAGGCAGTTCAGAGGCATATTCCCGAAGGATGCTTCGCTGGCTGGAAATACTCATACTATCTGTTTTGGCGTCCTCCAAAGAAAGACGGATATAAAGAGCAATCATATACTTTTTCATTCTGCCGCCGCCTCCTTAAACGCCTCAAATTCCGTACGGAATGTAAATTTTACATCTACCTGTTTATTCGGGTAGACCGTGATCCGCTCAATCAAACGCTCAATGAGGGCGGCAGTCAGGGAGCCTCCGGCCAAAAGTTCCTGCTCGTCTTTTTCCAGGTTCTTGCACTTTTCGGCCTGTTCCTGACGGACGGCAGACTGGTTTTCATAAAAGGAAAGCTCTTTTTGGGCCGCCTGCATCTGTTCTTCGTAAGTCGCTTTCAAAACGAAATATTCTTCGCTGTCAATCGCTCCGTTCATCAGACTTTCATAAAGAGTTTGCAAAAACTCACGGCTTTGGCTAAGCTGTAACTTTGCCCGGTTGATTTTCTCACGGGTAGCAGCCTCTTTTTCCTGCTTTTGAATGTTGTCGTTCAGAAGCAGCGCATAATCCCCCAGGACGGCGGCTAATTCCCTTTTAAGAATGTCCAGCACCGTTGCGATCAGCTCGGTTTCGCTGATGGAAACACCAGCGCATTTATCTTTATGTACCCTGGTAGGGGTCAGGCAGTGGAAGCGATATGAACCATTGCATTGTTGGCGCTGTCGGTGCAGGCTTCTCCCGCAGTCTCCACAGAAAATCCGCCCCTGTACCATGTCACCAGTATACTTATCTTCCTGCAAAATCTTAGAAACCGTCCAGGTCTGCCAGTAACCACGACCAGCCAATGCCTGATGGGTGATCTCTCCGGTCTGCATTTTATACTTTCCTGGGGAGGGATAGCCACCCTCATTAAGAAGCAATACAATCCGATTGAGAGGGACTTTTTCATAAGCCCACTGGAAAATCTGGCGTACCACAGGAGCCGCCACCGGATCAATAATCAATTTGTGGCAGTCATCAGGGTCTTTCATATATCCAAATGGCGCCCTGCCACCCACATACTTGCCCTCTTTCATATCCTGACGGGCCTGGGCTTTTATCTTGCGTCCTATGTCCAGCGCATAGGCTTCGTTAATCATATTTTTCAGCGGAAGGATAATACCGCCGTGGAGATTATCAGGGTTTTCAGAGTCAAATTGATCCGTAACGCTGATGAAGCGGACATTATGGGAAGGAAAATACCGCTCAATGTAATATCCCGTGTCAATGGCATTGCGTCCCAGGCGCGACAGATCCTTGACGATCACACAGCCCACTTTGCCGGATTCAATATCCGAAAGCATCCGCTGGAATCCGTCGCGGTTGAAATTCGTGCCTGTTGCTCCATTGTCGATATAGACGTCGTAAAGACGCAGTTCGGGCTTCCCAAATAGGAATTTTTCAAGAACCAGCTTTTGAGTTTCGATAGAATTTCCACGTTTATTGTTATCCTCCACAGACAGCCGGATATACAGCGCCGTGCTGATAAACGGGGAAGCAGGCATGGCAGCCTGCGCCATAGTATGTTTCCTGCTCTTTCTCGCCATTTCAGACCACCATCCTTTCCTGTACCGGCGTAATCAGGGCGAGGGCTTTTTCATATTCGTCCTGATAATTAAATTGAATCTGCAATTCGTCTTTCCCCAGCACTGTAATCACCTGCACAAGCTGGATCACCGCCTTGCGGTCCAGTTCTTCCAGATCGGAAAAACGCCTGAAATTCTCAATCCAGCGATTCCGCTCACTCCGGTTTTCCATTACATCGGTCCGTTTTTCCTTAAGGGCGGCAACCGCCTGTTCCAGTTGGGTGATACGGGCGCTGTAACTGCTTTTGTTATAAAGGAACTCTGACTTGTCCAGAAAGCTGTTTACCATGCTCTCATACAGTTTCATCTTATATTGACGGATCTGCTCCAACTGCTGCTCATTCTGGGCGATCTGCCGCGAATACTCCTTGATAAGTTCACGGTTGATACGGCTCTGGTCTATGCCGGATAAGATTTCATCCAAAGAGACTACATTGGCAATAAACCCTTTCAGGCTGTCCCGCACGCACTCCATCAGCTCATGTTCCTTTACCATGACCGGATGGGCGCAGCCATTCTTCTTTCCGGTGGGACAATAGTAATAGTGATACTCTTTGTCTTTGTAGTGGTTCGTTTTGCGTACCATCCGGCTGCCGCAGCAACCGCAGACCAGTATGCCGGAAAACAGATAGACTTTATCTTTTTGGGGAGATGTACGGGTGTCCAGGTTGCGAATCCTTTGCACCAGGTCAAAATCATTCCGATCAATAATAGCTTCGTGAGCATTTTCCACGCGAATCCACTCGGAGGAAGGGCGGCTCTCCATCTCTTTCAGTTTGAAGTGCTGAGAACCCTTTCGGCCCTGAACCAGCGTACCGGTATAAGTTTCATCCTGCAAGATCCGGGTGACGGTATTGGCCGACCACCGGCAATCCTTCCGGTCTGTATAGCCTTTCTTGGCATGGGGAAGGCCATAATACTTTTTATATGCCAAAGGAGAGAGAGTACCCAGCCGGTTCAGCTCATTCGCGATGGCGTAGGGGCTGAATCCTTCCAGGCGCATCCTGAAAATGCTCCGCACCACCTGGGCAGCATATTCGTCTACCACAAGAAGATTATGATTTTCTTCGGATTTACGATAGCCATAAACCGGGAAAGCTCCAACGAAATCACCGTTCTTGCGCTTTGTCTCCAGAGAACTTCTCGTCTTGATGGAAATATCCCGTGCGTAGGCTTCATTCATAATGTTCTTTACTGATACAGTCAGGTCATCGCCTGCGCTCTCATTGAGAGTATCAATATTGTCATTGATGGCAATAAACCTCACGCCATAGGCCGGAAAGACACGGCGCATATAGCGGCCAGTCTCAATATACTCACGGCCAAGACGGGAAAGGTCTTTGACGATGACACAGTTGATCTTTCCCTCCATGATGTCATCCATCATTTCTTTAAAAGCCGGACGGTCAAAGATAACCCCGCTGTACCCATCGTCTACCTTTTCGGAAACCAGCTCGATCTCCGGGTGGCGGCTCACAAAATCTTCGATCAGCTTTCGCTGGTTGCCTACACTGTTGCTTTCGTTTGATTTGTCATCCGTGTAAGATAAGCGGATGTATTTGGCAGCTTTATAAACCTGCATAGAAAAACACTCCTTTCATCACGGAAAAATCCCGCAATTCAAGGAGTGCAGTCTGCGTATCGGTATTCAATTCCTTTTCCATGTTTATTATAACGCTCCATGCGGGAAAAATCAGCCCCCAAAATAAAAAATATCAATAATTTTCAGCGTAGGATTCCGCGGAGGCATTCTTCCAGGGTAGCGCCTCCCTGGGAAAAACTTGCCCTGACAACAAATCCACCGCATTTGAAATGATACGGGTCCCGGATCTGCCGGACAAACTCGGCAATCCTTTCTTCCCGCGGCAGGCCCTTTTCCGGGCCGGGGATGCCACAGGCTGCGGCCAGCTTTACCGCATCATAGCCCTGCTTGTGCCGTCGCTTCGCCAGAGCTAACGAACACAGAAGGGACTCCCCCCAAGTCTTTGACGGGTCGTGAGAAAGTATCATTATACCCTGTATCAGTCATCGCGTCTGGCCTGCCACAGCCAGATCAATAGATAGCGTAGATCGCTCGGACGGCTGGGTTTCATCACCTCCTTAAAGCCGCCTGTCATCGCGCCGCTCCATTTGCCGCTCGGAATACAGGGAAAGTACCTAATGGCACCGTATATGCAGTTTTCAAGGTCCAGATGAAGGGCTGGGAGCTTGTCTGCATATACAGGTGGGTGTGGCACCGTTGAAGGTTCTCACTCACCGAAATGGCATTGTCCCCAAAAATTGTCCTTCTATAAGTCGTGACATTTTCGGGGGTACATTTGTAGGGGGTTTAGAAATTTTCTTCTAAAATTTTTTCCAGACGCCGAAGCCCGCGCTGAATACGGAGCAGAATGGAAAATGCAAAATCCTGTCGAATGGAAAAACCCCGCAATCCATCGCGGGATTATGGGGTTTGAATCTCTTTTATATGACCGGCTATATCGAGGCCGGTATTCTGACCTCGGCAGCATTTTCCATGCCCTCCTTTAGTGAAGGAGAGCAGAGTTACCTATTATGTCCACCTCCCTCATTTTGGGGC
>CAMVYG010000188.1 GCA_947171615.1 uncultured Clostridia bacterium | reverse complement strand
GGGCCAGCTGGTGCGGCCCATGCAGAATGTTTTCTCCCATTGTAGATGAATTTGCCGAGGAAAATGAGGGCAGCGTTAAAGTAGGTAAAGTAAATATCGACGAAGAGCCCGACCTCGCCGCCCGCTATCATGTAATGAGCATTCCCACCGCTATCCTGTTCCGGGGCGGAGAAGCCGCCGCCACATTGGTGGGCGTTCAGCCCAAGGAAAAGCTGGAGGCTCTTTTGGGGAACTGAGCTATGGAGCAGACGATTTTTGATACGGTGATCTTAGGCGGCGGCCCGGCCGGTTACACTGCCGCCCTGTACGCGGCCCGGGCCAATCTTTCCGTGCTGCTGCTGGAAAAGCTGGCTCCCGGCGGGCAGATGGCCACCACCGATGTAATTGATAATTATCCCGGCTTTCCGGAAGGAATCAACGGCTTTGACCTTGCCATGAAAATGAAGGAAAGCGCGGAGCGCTTTGGGGCGCAGACCAGGCTTGCCGAAGTGGCAGAGGTGGAGCTCACCGGGGAAACGAAGGAGATCAAAACAAAGAAGGAAACGTATTTTGCCCGCACCGTGGTACTGGCTACCGGGGCTGTTCCCAGAGAGCTGGGGCTCACCGGAGAACGGGAGCTTCGGGGCAGGGGCGTTTCCTACTGCGCCACCTGTGACGGCATGTTCTACCGGGGAAAAACTGTGGCGGTGGTAGGCGGGGGCAATACCGCTGCCGCCGACGCCCTTTACCTTTCCCGCATTTGCGAGCGCGTGTATCTGATCCACCGGCGGGATACGCTGCGGGCGCAGAAAGCGTATCTGGCGCCCTTGGAGCAGGCTGAAAACGTGGAATTTATCTGGAACAGCCAGGTGCAAGCCCTGCTGTATCAGGACACGCTCACCGGCCTGCGGGTGAAGCATACCGGTTCCGGTGAGGAACAGGAGCTTTCCTGCGATGGCCTGTTTGTGGCGGTAGGCTATTTGCCCGAAACCGGGCTGTTCCGGGATCAGTTGGAGCTGGATGAGGCCGGCTATGTGCCTGCTGACGAAACCACCTGTACCTCCTTGCCGGGAGTGTACGCCATAGGCGACCTGCGGAAAAAGCCTTTGCGCCAAGTGGTCACAGCCGCGGCGGACGGCGCCGTGGCCGCGCATTTTATAGAAGAATACCTGGGAACCAAAGGCTAGAAATCAGAAATACTGTGAAAGAACGCTTTGCATGGCAGGGCGTTCTTTTTTTATGCGGACACCCGTTTCGGCCTTTACAATAACAGTTGACGTCTGAATAGCATTTTTTCTCTGCCAACCTCATACCTATGGAAAAAGGCGCTGGAGGGGGGAATGGTATGGCGTTTTCTGATCGGGAGCTTTTAGCCCGTATTTTGGAATGTGAGGCGGGAGGTGTGGGCGATACCGGAATGAAGGCGGTGGCCTGCGTGGTGATGAACCGGGTCCAGGTGGATTATGGGGAATACGGAGGGCTGTACACGGTAAACGAGGTGATCTATCAACCCAAGCAGTTTACCTGTGTTATGGAGACCATCGGCGGACAATACAACATCCAGAATGTGTACAACATGCGCCCTACCGAGGTACAGTATGACATTGCTGATTGGGCCATTGCGGGAAACAGGCTTACAAACCTGGGCTTTGCTCTCTGGTATTTTAATCCCTTTAAACCTACCTGCCGGGAAAATTTTCCCTCTGCCGTAGGGGAATTTGTCATTCGCATCGGAGATCATTGCTTCTATAATCCCACCGCCGCCTATGCGGACACATAGCCGCAGCCCTGCGGCCCGGCTCAGGCAGGAAGCGGCAATTTAACAGCGGACAGCCAAATTGCGCTGTCTGATAAAGGAGGTCACTTGCTATGGACGGAAACAACCAATGGGAGCGCACTCCCGGTATGCAGAGACTGCGGAACCGGAAGGATTTTCAGCAAATGGAAGACGGCGGCAGCCAACTGGATAATTTTCATCACCCGCCTCAGCCCAGCTTTGACAGCGAGGAAATGCGGGGCTCCATGCAGGCTATTCTTGCCCAGAACATCGGGCAGTATGTGGTGGTGGAATTCCTGATCGGCACCCAGGAGATCATTCGAAAACAGGGAATGCTCTATTTTGTGGGAAGGAGTTTTGTCACCCTTTACGATGAGTATGCAAACAATTTTATTGTGTGTGACATCTTCTCCGTAAAGTTCGTTTATTTCTATATGCCGGGAGACCGGCCCAGGTTTAATTACAATCTGCTGCCCGGTATCAGCGGAGAGCCGGGAATGGGTCCTCAGCGCATGAGATAAACAAAGATCCCGGCGGCATGTTCTGCCGGGATCTTTTTTACTTTACCCGTTTCCATTGCGCACTGTCCTTGGCCGAAATGAACAACGAATTGTAAGCAGCAAAAATTCCCTGGCATTCTCTAAGAGCCAACGCCCGTCTTGATTTTCAGAAGGGGGTATGCTAAAATATCATACAAGATATTCTGGTTTTTAAAAGATATATCGCAATATGTTGAAAAACCAAGACGGCAGAGAGGACTGCCGGTCATAAAAACACTTGTGAGGGGAAGAAAGAACATGAGGAAAAAAGCGGGACTTCGGTGGGGGATTCTTTGCCTTGCCATACTGATCGCGATGACAGCATTTTCAGGCTGTTCGGAGCTTTTGGGAGGTGAAAGCTCTGGAACAGAGGAAACGCTGTATCCCATTTCCGTAAATGGCCAGGAGATTCGGGTAGGGGAAACCCCTATGCAGACGCTGCTGAACGCGGGCTACGAGGTTACGGTATCTGAAATGGAGGATGGGGAGATCGTGGAATACGATGTGGATCCGGAGCAGGTATTGGACGCGGATTCCTACTATTCCGGCGGTTCCGTATGGCTTTCCGAAAATTCCTATGCCCATATTTCCTTTGTGACAGAGGAAGAGCCGGTAAAGCTTCCCGGCGCATTGATCGCCTCTATGGAGTTTAATTTTGGCACGGGAGAAAGCAGCGCCGTACTGGAAAAAATTCAGATAAACGGCGTACCGGTTCCGGAAATTACCCGGGAAAAAGCGGAAGAGATGTTCCCCGATTTTACCGGAAATGAAATTATGTGGCTGAAATATGGACTGGAATACAAATATGATCTGAATTTCGATCCCGCTACAGGCAAGCTTGTGAAATTTTCCATAGCGCGCCAGTATGAAGTGGACTATACGACATCAAAGTAAGAAAAGGAAAGCAGTTGGTCAAGCAACCAACTGCTTTTTGTATGAAGGGGTTTTGATTTTCGGAAAAATATCTTTTAGGGGTTTTACAAAAAATTTGCGGACTGTATCAGTTAGTTAACCCTTCTGGTATGATAATAGTGGAATAGTATCCATCCCCCAATAATTCACTTTTGCCAGAGGATAACTCCATCCCTTCGGCTGTACAATAGTTATTGATTGTTAAATGCAACAACATTTTTTCTGTGTCGCATTCGGAAGAGATCAGGTTTGCGATATGTACGGCAAAAACGTATGAATCTGTTTTATCTGACGAATCAACGAGAAAACCCATAACATTTCCGGCCTTATCGTTCCTGACGAAAATGATACTTCCGTCAAAAGTGCCGTCCTTCATGACAATATATCCGTGAAGAGAGTCCCCGATGCCCTTCACGCTATCTGGAAGGGCATTTACAAATTTATAGGAAGACGATGTATGATCGCTGAGATATTCAAAGAATTCTTCCTCGGTAAAATTGAAGGATTGTGAAGAGACCGCAGGTGTTTTATAGACCGTTTTCGAATCTACGGTTTCCCCGCAGTTCTTACAAGTTCTTTCCTCGGTTCCGGAGCTGTTCAATGTGGCTGTTTTAATTGTTTTCCAATCACCTGCGTCATGTCCCAAAGCGGTTCCTTGTGTTTTTTTGCATCGAGCGCAGGTTTCAGGATTTGTGCAGGTTGCTGCCTGCCAATCATGGCCTAAGGGATCGCCCTTTTCTTCATGGCACCGGGAGCAGGTTTCCGGCGAGGTGCAGGTAGCGTTTTTCCAGGAATGGCCTAGAGCCTCTCCTTGAGTCCTGCCGCATTTTGAACAGATTTCTGGCGCTAAGCAAGTGGCGTCTTGCCAGTCATGTTGAATACAAATGATATGTGTGGCAAATAGAATCACCAGCAGAATGGCTGCGGCAATTACGGACAAGGCGGTAATAATTGCAATTTTTTTCCCATTTCCTGGTTTCTTATTCCCCGAATCTTCCGGGGGCGGCGGGGCATCCATCTGAATCATGTTATCGTTTCCATTATCCATTTTTTTCCCTCCAAATAACAAATGGCGCAGACACGCTGTTTGTTGCTAATAAAATCATTATACACTTTTAAAAGGAGACATTCAACTGATTATTTAAAATTATTTTTATAATTTGCAAAGACGATGTTTTTACAAAGAACAATTTGTGAACTATGAGCAGCGAAAATGCCTTTGCCCTTTCTAACGAATAACGACTAATTGCTAACAACTAAGTTGAAAAACAAAACG
>CAMVYG010000187.1 GCA_947171615.1 uncultured Clostridia bacterium | reverse complement strand
AATTGTGACGACTATGTAGACGCCGACGGCGACGGTATCTGCGATAACTGGGGTACCGGAAGCTGCATTCATGGCAATTGTGACGACTATGTAGACGCCGACGGCGACGGTATCTGCGATAACTGGGGTATCAGAAGCTGCATTCATGGCAACGGCGGCAACTATGTAGACGCCGACGGCGATGGCGTTTGCGATAACTGGAGCACCGGCAATGGTGGAAACGGCAATGGCGGCAACTATGTGGACGCCGATGGCGATGGCGTTTGCGATAACTGGGGCACCGGCAGCGGTAACGGGTACGGCAGCGGTAACGGCAGCGGCCAGGGCTATGGTCGGGGACACCACGGCGGCGGCCATGGCGGCGGGAGAGGCTGCCACAGAGGCTAAAAAGCCTTAAAAAGTGGGAAAATCGGATATAACGAGGGTTCGGTATGCGAAGCGAGCAGGAGGCGGAAAGAGCCATTGAGCTGTACGCGGACACAGTGCGTCGGCTCTGCATGGTACATTTGAAAAATCAGGCAGATACGGAGGACATTTTTCAGACGGTCTTTTTGAAATATGTCCTTAGTACCGTTGTGTTCGAAAACGAAGAACACGAGAAAGCCTGGTTTATCCGTGTTACCATAAATGCCTGCAAGGATCTTCTGAAAAGTTTTTTCCGCAGCCGTACTGTGCCCCTGGAGGAGCTGCTGGAAGAGCCCGCCTCCCTTTCTGATGAAAACCGGGAAGTATGGCAGGCGGTACTGGCTTTACCGCTGAAATACCGGGATGTTGTATTCCTGCATTACCATGAGGGCTACACCGCTCCGCAGATCAGCCGCATTCTCGGCAAAAATGTAAATACGATCTACACCCTTTTGAACCGCTCCAAAACTTTGCTGAAGGAAAGCCTGGGAGGTGACGGAGATGAATGACCGGTTGAAAAACGCTTTTGAAGCTGTTCACGCGGAAAGTGATCTCAAAGAAAAAACCAGCGAATTTCTTTCCCGTAAAACCCAGGGGTATCAGAGAAACCGCCGTCCTCTCCGGCGCCTGGTTCCTGTGATGGCATGCTGCCTTCTGGTTCTGCTTTTTTCCATAGGTACCGGATGGCTCTACTTTACTCCCGTTTCAGCGATCACCATCGATATCAATCCTTCTCTGGAGCTCAGCATCAACCGCTTTGACAGAGTGCTTTCCGTAAAAGGCTATAACGAGGACGGACGCTATATTGCAAATGCTGTAAACGTCACCTTCCTGAAATACGAGGACGCGCTTCGGAAGATCCTCAATGATACGGATATTCAGGAGCATTTGCGCCGCGATGAGCCCATGTCTATCGTGGTGGTTTCTCCTGACCAGCAGCAAAGCGACAAAATGCTGAACACCGTAAAAAGCTGTACCCAGGGTCACCACAATGTACACTGCCATGCAGGAAACAGCGAAGAAGCCTCTGCTGCTCAAGCTGTTGGACTATCTTTAGGGAAATACCGGGCCTTTTTGGAATTACAGGCATTGGATCCTTCTGTGACGCCGGAAGAAATACAGGGTTTGACCATGCGGGAGATCCGAAACCGGATCGCGGCTTTTTTCGAAACGCAGCAGCCTGTCAGCAGCAGCCCAGACGGTACTTCCAGTGAGCAAGGTACAGATACCCCGTCCAGTGAAGCTTCGGCAGTCAGTTCCTGTGAGGAAGAGCCCCATTACGGCCAGGGGAACGGCGCAGGCCAAGGAAATGGCATGGGCCAGGGAAACGGCATGGGCCAGGGAAACGGCAACGGCCAGGGAAACGGCAACGGCCAGGGAAACGGCAACGGCCAGGGAAACGGCGCGGGACATGGGCATGGCCACGGAAACGGACAGCACCGGGGCAGAAACGCCTCTTGAGCACACAGTTCCTTTTATAACGTCTCGCATCAGGAAGCGAATCGAATGGTTCGCTTCCTTTTATTTTAAAATCTTCTCTTTCTCCCGGCTGAAAGTTGTGATATACTAGATGCTGGACGCTGGATACTAGACACTGGACGTCTGATGCCGGACAGGTGCAAGAGCACTGCGAAATTCTTATTCCGGGCACATTCATAAGTTGAGGTGACACAGTTTGCCAAAAAAACGAGTCAAACGGGAATTTTTGGAGCGTACAGATCATCGGCTGGATCTGAGCGTAGCCGGAAGAAACCTGTTTGTTTCCAGAGATAAGCAGGCGCAAAGCCGCTCCGTTCGACGCATCAAGCTGTGGATGCGGGCGGTGCTGACGCTGGTGATCATATTGGGTTCCATCACTGCGATCCTGTTTGCGGTCTCCTACCTGGGGCCCTGGCTCCAATCTGAAATGTCCGTGGGGATCGACAGCTCTGAACCGGTTTCCTCTCTGCCCTCCGCCCAGCCCAGTCCGGTACCGGAATACGACAGCATGGGCTTGCCTGTTTACAGCGAGGAAATTTGCCTTTTTCTGGTAAATAAAGATAATCCTGCCAAAAAGAATTTTACTCCAGAGCTTGCGGAAGTAAGCGGGATTCAGGTAGACGCCCGAATTGCCAGTGCTCTGCGGCTGCTTTCCACCGCTGCCAAGGAAGAGGGCCTCGCCCTGGTTTTCACGGAAGGTTATGTTTCCTATGAAAGACAAGAGCAACGTTTCCAGGCGGCTGCGGACAAGCTGATCCAGGAAGACGGGCTCACTACCGTCATGGCAAAGGCAGAAGCGGAGGCAATCGAGCCCCAGCCGGGCGAAAGCGATTTTCAAAGCGGTATGTGTGTTCGCCTGGCAGGAGACCCGAAAACCTTCGAGGATTCCCGCACCTATTCCTGGCTTAAGGCAAACATGGGAAAATACGGTTTTATCTTTCGCTATCCCAAATATAAAGAGGACGCTACAGGGGTGGAAGCTGACCCTACTGTGATTCGTTATGTAGGCAGCGCCAGCGCCGCCGCCATGCAGCAAAGATCTCTCTGCCTGGAAGAATATATCACGTATCTGAACAGTCAATAAGCTAAAGGCCTCAGCGATACCCATTTGCAGTCCGCAAATCGGTATCGCTCTTTTCTTTGTAAAACGTTTTTTCATTTTTCTTCCATTTTCCCTTTCTTTTTTCTGGACTTTTGCCGCCGCCGGTGGTAAAATATAACGAATCGTGCAAAATCTGCACGAAAAAGAGTTCCCCGGTGCGGTCCAATCCGCCTGTTTTTTCTGACTACCCGGGCGATCAGGGGAACCGGAAAACGAAAATGGAGGAATGTACATGAAGCTTACGTACAACATCAAGGACAAGCCGAAATTCGGCCAGCTGATCGTATTTGCCGTTCAGCAGCTGCTGGCAATTATGGCCGCTACCATTGCGGTGCCCGCTATTGTGGGCAACGGCATGCAGCAGACCGCCGCCATGTTCGGCGCGGGCGTTGGCACATTGGTCTATGTGCTGTTCACCAAAGCAAAAAGCCCTGTGTTCCTGGGTTCCAGCTTCGCCTTTATCGGTTCTATGAGCGCTGCCTTTGCCGGCGCTGTATCCACCTCTGCCGGCTACACTGGCCTTATTTTCGGCGCTGTGTTTGCCGGTCTTGTTTATGTAGCTATCGCCCTGGTCGTAAAGTTTGTCGGTGTTGGCTGGATCGACAAGCTGATGCCCAAGCAGGTGATCGGCCCCACTGTTGCCATTATCGGCCTGGGCCTTGCCGGAAGCGCCATTTCCAACCTGAATGCCGGCGGCTATGCCGTGGAGGGCGTTTCCACCGCTTATCCCCTGCTGGCTGTTTTCTGCGGCCTGTTCGGGCTTCTTGTTACCATGCTGTGCTCCGTGTACGGCAACAAAAACATCAAGCTGATCCCCTTTATCATCGGCATTGTGGCAGGCTATGCCATGTGCGCTCTGTTCACCGTGATCGGCATTGCCACCGGAAATGACGGGCTGAAGCTTATTGACTTCTCTCATTTCCAGGGCATCGGCGTCTTTACCCTGCCGAAATTCACCTTCTTAGAGGCTATCAAGGGCGTTTCCGAGATCGACGGCGCTTATATCGGCACAGTGGCCCTGGCCTATATGCCTGTAGCCTTTGTGGTCTTTGCCGAGCACATTGCCGACCATAAGAACATTTCCTCCATCATTGAAACCGATCTGCTTCAGGAGCCCGGCCTGCACCGCACCCTGCTGGGCGACGGCATTGGCTCTATGGCAGGCGCCGTATTCGGCGGCTGCCCCAATACCACCTATGGCGAATCCGTTGCCTGCGTGGCTATTTCCGGAAACGCTTCCGTTGCCACCATCATCACCACTGCGATCCTTGCCATTCTCATTGCCTTTGTCTCACCCTTTGTCGCCTTTGTGGAGTCTATTCCCTCCTGCGTCATGGGCGGCGTGTGCATGGCGCTGTACGGCTTTATTGCCGTATCCGGCCTGAAGATGGTTCAGAAGGTAGATTTAGAGGATAACCGCAATCTCTTTACCGTATCTACGATTCTCATTGCCGGAATCGGCGGTCTGGTACTGGACTACGGCAAAATCCAGATCACCGCCGTAGAAACCCCCTTGATTCTTGTCATGCTCG
>CAMVYG010000186.1 GCA_947171615.1 uncultured Clostridia bacterium | reverse complement strand
CTATTACGCCCCGGAGTGGGTGAAACGGGATCTAAAGCGATTCCCCAGGGCACAGATGCACAAGGGAAAAAACAACATCAAGAAAAACGAGACTTATAATATGAGCTATTCCACGCTGTCCTATTTGTATGAGGAAAGCTCCCGGGCGGACGCCAGGGCGTTTCGGGCTGTGCTCCGGCACATTCAGGCCATTGACAGTGAGGAAAACACCGTTTTGATGATACAGGTGGAAAACGAGACAGGCGTGCTGGGCGCTGCCAGGGAGCATTCCGATTTGGCGGATCAATTATTCTGCCAGCCCGCCCCTTCCGAGCTGGTGAGTTATCTGAAAGGCCACACGGAAAACATGGCCGCCGCTGTAAAAGCAGCCGTGATAAACGGAGCGGACAGCGGCAGCTGGTCAGAATGCTTTGGAGAAGCGGCGGAGGAAATTTTCAGCGCCTATTACGTTGCAAGCTACGTAAACCGCATTGCAAAGGCCGGTAAGGAAGCGTACCCCCTTCCCATGTCCGTCAACGCATGGCTGGAGCAGGGAAAGGCCGGGGAATATCCCTCCGGCGGCCCCGTTGCCAGAATGATGGAGGTGTGGCAATTCTGCGCGCCCGATATCGATATTTTCGCGCCGGATATCTATGTGCGGTATTTCTGTGACGTATGCGATGAGTATACCAAAAACGGCAATCCGCTTTTCATTCCGGAAACAGCGGTTCACGCCTATGCAGGGGTTCGGGAGGTCTATGCCGTCGGCCATCATCACGCCATCTGCTATGCACCCTTTGGCTTTGAAGAAATGGGGGAACCAACTGCCAATACCCTGGGCTTCCTGTTCGGCATGGACGTTACCGATCCCGCCCTGCAAACACCCCAGCCTGTGGAACAGTATCGAAGCATCAACCTTTTGCTGGGCTCCATGCTGGATAAGCTGGGCGGCGCGCTGGGCAGCAGCAACTTACAGGCAGTAACCAGCGAGCGGCCGGAAGAAAATACGGTCTCCATGGGAGAATTCGAGTTTCAATTTGATTTGATCCAGCCAACCGACAAGAATTACACCGGACCGGGAGCGGCCCTTGTGCTGAAGGAAGCCTCCGACACCTATTGGCTGCTGTGCGTCAACTGCGGCTTTACACCGCTTTCCACCGATCCCCAAAAGCCTTATCTGGATTATCTGGAAATGGAGGAAGGATACTTCGACCAAAACGGCGCCTGGCACGTCACCCGCCGGAGAAATGGGGACGAGGTTGCGGTACGGTATCTCAAAGGGCCTGCCCTCCTGCGCATCCGCATGTTTGCCTACGGAGATTCTTAAAGGTTCTTTTCTGGTGGCTGTTCTCATTTGACGGATCAAATGCACTAACTCTCCATGCAATTACTTTCCTGCATATAGACAGCTCTTTTTACCCTGTTTTATCGGGGCGCAGGTCGGTTTCATTTTTAGAAACATTGTGCCGGATCAATCAGGTCAACACATTTGACTTGAATAAACCGGTTTGATATGGCAACCACCAAATAAACATAAATCAAATTCAAACTGTGCAAAAGAAAAAGCAGGGACGCATCCCTGCTTTTTTGATCCTGAAATTTATTTGCTGTACCGATACAGGAAGCTGACGATCTGGGCGCGGCTGCAATAAGCGGCCGGGCTGAATCTGCCCTCTCCTGTTCCGGCGGTAATGCCGTTCTCCACCGCCCATTTTACAGCCTTTGCATAATAAGCTTCGGCAGGAACATCACTGAAAGAATCACCGGAAGAAACTTCAGGAGAGCTGGCAGTACGATAGAGGAATGCTGCGATCTGCGCCCTTGTACAAGGAGCGTTGGGGCTGAATCTGCCGCTTTCCGTACCGGCAGTAATACCGTTTTCCACTGCCCACCGCACGGCCTTTTCATAGTAGGAGCCGGGAGCTACATCACTGAAGGAAGCGGTGCCGGCAGGCTCGGGACTGCCCACAGCACGCCACAGGAAGGCAACGGCCTGGGCGCGGGTACAAGACGCATTGGGACTGAATTTTCCGTCTCCCGTACCGGCGGTAATGTCATTTTCCACCGCCCAACGCACAGCTTCTTCATAATAGGCTCCGGCAGGAACATCGCTGAAGGCAGGGCCACCGGGATTGCCGCCCGGATCACCGCCCGGATCGCCACCGGGATCACCGCCCGGATTGCCACCCGGATTGCCACCCGGATTGCCGCCGGGATCGCCACCGGGATTGCCGCCCGGATCACCACCCGGATCGCCACCGGGATAGCCGCCAGGATCGCCACCCGGATCGCCACCCGGATCGCCACCGGGATTGCCGCCAGGATCGCCACCGGGATTGCCGCCAGGATCGCCACCGGGGTTATCGCCGGAATCGGGGAGCACAGTCAACTGAGCAGTGACAGAAAGCATACCATCCTTGGAAGGAGCCAAAACCGTGATCTCATAAAGTCCGCTTTGGATCTCACCCTCAAGATCAATCGGTACAACGCAGAGATCATACCCATCGGTACTGCTCATTTTGGGGGTCATATAAATGCTGAGATTCAGCGCCTCCGCATTAACAGAATCGGCGTAATCCTCATCGACTGTAAGCTTCTGAGGTTTGCCATCCAGCTTCAGCTCAAAGGAAAACGAGGGGAATACCAATGACTCGCTTTGCGCGATCACATCGAATGATACACTGCCATCAAACAGGTCAGCGCAATGCACGGTTTTTTCCGGGGAAGGGCATTCCAGCTTTGTGAGGTACGGCGCAGAAATGTCTCCTGCCTGAATGCTCCAAAGCTTTTTTCCACCGGAAAGCTCACTTGTAACAGCATATCCCGGCTGAGAGGGGCTGGGAACAAAGGTAAAGTCACCGGTGGCGGTTTCCGGCCCTTCAATGTACGTATGGCCTGTTTTTACCAGCCCCGAGCATCCGTTATACCCGCCGCTGGTCTCAAAGGCAGTGGTTCCCGTCAATTCCTTCTTAACCGTCAGCGTTTCCTCGCTTCCGAGTATGAGCGTGCCGCCGCCGTAAAATTTTTCCGTGACGACCGGCTCTTCATTGAAAGACATATCCAGCGCCGCTCCCTCATTTACAGAGAGCTCTCCAAAACCCGCGCCATTGGTGCTTGTGAGCGCCTGCGGCCCCAAAGCGCCGGATTTTACCGTGAGATTTTGAATTCCCAGCAGGGAAATCTGGGAATTGGGGTATTTGGTGGAAAACTCCACCGAAGTGCCGCCCGTTGCTCCGAATCCCACAACCCCGCGTATGTTGGTGTTATTGAGAACAGCCTTTACACTTCCGCCTACAGTATAATCCAGACGATATTCCGGATCGGGAGGCTCTGTTAAATCAAACATGTTGTCCAGATCCACTTCCGGCTCATCCGCGCCGCAGGCGTACACGTCCCCCAGCTGCATATTACTGGAGCCGGTGATATCGATCACAATATCTCCGCTATGTTCCGCATTCATGCTGCCGACATAGATGTTTCCCAGCTGGGTCTTTTCTCCCGAAATTTTCACAGAACCGCCGCTGGCCGGCTCTGCTCCCAGCCAGCTGCCGGCAAGGCTCTTCAGGCCCCCCGCAAATATATGAACCAGCCTGGCGCCGCTGGACCGTGCCGCATTGTGCAGTGTAAGGGTATGGCCATTGGCAAAAACGGCGCTGTGATATTTGTTCTCAAAACTCAGGGTGATATTTTCAAAAGTCACATTGCCGTCCAGCACGATCCCTGACGAACGGACAACAAGCACAGCCTGATCGTTTCCCGCAGGGCGCACAGTTACATTTTTATTGATGACATATGGGGTAAGCTGCGCGTCACGAACATTAATAAAGCCGCCTGCACCGAGAATGTAGATGGTGCCGCCGTCTGCCACATTGGCAACGGCGTCTTCAAAACGGTTATAGGGATTTTCCCGGCTTCCGTCTCCTGAGGTATCGGAATTGGGCTTTGTTGCCTCGGTATAAACCTCGGTCTTGGCCGCCCTATCTCCAGGCGCGGCCTCTCCGTACGCAGCGCTGGGCACAGCCCCAAGAAAAACCAGCAGCAATACCAGCGCGCAGACTCTCTGTCGAAGTTTCATTTTCATCGTCCTCCTCACAATTTAAAACGGCACACAGACAAATACTGTTAAATATTCTATCAGAAATTCTTCCGCTTGTCATCTATAAAAAATCTTTTAAGAACCACGGGAAATTTTGCTTTCCGGCGGTACGCACCAGCATTTTTCTTTTTGTGCAAGAAGCTTTCCCCGGTAGAATCGGAGGTTTATTTTCACGCCTAAAGGCAACAACAAAAAAGAAAGCGGACGTTACCGTCCGCATTACTCGTTGTTTGCTGTTCCTTTTTCTATATTATCTGCTTGCGGGGGTTCCAAATTAGAAACCGCATAATTCAAACACTGAATTACTAACTGATTCAAAGATAGTTTATTCTGCGCCGCCAAGTTTTCCAACTGGTCTATCAACTCTACAGGCAAACGAAAGGTTTTGCTTTCGCTATCATAGCCTTTTTGTATTTTAAACATATAAACGCACTCCTTTTAGTACTATTATG
>CAMVYG010000185.1 GCA_947171615.1 uncultured Clostridia bacterium | reverse complement strand
ACCTCAGGCAGTCAGAAAGCTGCTCACGGAGCTTCCCGCTTGGACCGTTTTCTGAACGGCAGCAGCAGCTACATGGCAGACTATGCTGTGGTAAAAGGCGGGCTCTCCCCCTTCCAGAACGGCTTCTTCGTAGCCTGAGTACAAATCACTGCACACCACTATAACCTATCAAAAAAGGAGAATTTTTATGAAAACCAATTACACTTCCAAAACTATGAACAAGCACAACAAGAAGAACACCTGCAAGGCGCAGCCTTCCCGCTTTGACCGCTTCTTAAACGGCAGCAGCAGCTATATGGCGGACTATGCTGTGGTAAAAGGCGGGCTTTCCCCCTTCCAGAACGGTTTCTTCGTAGCCTGAGGAAACGAAATTTGCGTACAACTCTTTTTTCATCACTCATATACTCTCAAAAAATCCGGGGCCTGTGCAGCTGCACAGGCCCCGGATTTTTGTATCATTAACTTTTTCCTGCAACAGGATCCAAATTCGTTCTTACAGAAAACAAAACTGAAACTCGGTAAAGCCCGCGATTCTTCACAGTTTGGAATGGCACAGTCGGCATGTTTTCCCAAACCTGCGTTGCTTTCCCTCAAAATCCGCCGATCAGATCGTGCGGTTCCTCCTTCCGGCGAAGATCCACCGTGAGGTGATACACGCAGGCAGAGGCGGCGGCAAAATACACCGTTACATTGGGGCGGCGGAGCACATTGCCGGAAATCTGCGCCGCGATGATCGCCAGCAGGAAGGTCATTCCCACTGCTCCCATTTCTATGGTAAGGAACCGCTGCACTCCCTGCCAGAAAGAGCCTGCCCCCTTGAGCACGGGATTTCCCGGTTTTCCCTTCCGCTCCGCGATACAGGCGGCGATATCCCGGAAAAAGGCCCGCAGAATGATAAAGGCCAGATAGGCAAAGAACAGCAGATACAGGCCAAAGCCCAAATAACCGCAGAAATAGTAAACCGCCGGAAAATCATTTTCCAGATCGTAAATTTCCCCGCCCATCAGCATATCGCTGTATTCAAAGCCCAAAAGACGGGTGGCAAAATCCTTTTCCTCCCAGACCAGCTTGGCAAAAATGGACTTTCGCATGCGGGAGTCGGACAGAATGGAAGGCTCTGTGGTATATCCATAAGCCGCCATTACGTTGTATACGCCGAAGCGGTCATGAAGATTTTTCAGGAAAATGCCGTATACCTCTTTATCTGTATACACGCCGATCAGGCTTCTTCTGATCTGCTCCAGCTTTTCTTCCGAGGTATTGGCCGCGTCAAAGCCATTCTGGATCGTCCGGATCAGGTCCGCGTCCGCGCCGCTGTTTTCCAGGCTCTCCGCTACCAGCGCGCCGTAATTATTTCGGGCATAGGCAGACATCTGCTCCCGCAGAGACATGGGAGACTGATGCCGGAACAGAAACACCAGCACCAGAGACAGAACCAGCGGTACCACATATTTCAGCGATTTCTTTTTCAGATTCAGGGCAAACAGGAACCCAAAGGCTCCCGCAATGATAAAGATGGAATAAAAGGTAAGCTTCGTTCCGGTAACGAACATCAGACCGAAGCCGAGAACCATTACTCCTAAAAACACGGGATATTTCCCGGTGCGGTAAGCCCACAAAAGCGCCAGAGGCACCAGCAGTACAACAATAGCGCTCTGGGCGCTGGGAACACTGAACCAGCCCAGGACCCCGACCTGCAAAACGCCATAGGTGTAAACTGGACGGCCCAGGATCCAGGGCAGAGCCGTAAACAGAAGAACCTCGCCCAGGTTGATGCCAAAGCCCAGGTAAATGCTTTTTTGAATTTCCTTTCCTTTCTGGAAAAAGGTGACAAAGGACAGAGTAAAAATGGGGAAATTCAAAATACGCAGGAAATTCGCCGTATCCGCCACAAAGGACTGGTACCCGATCCGGCGGCAGTTCAGCATATGGGCAATCCAGAACAACGCTACAGCCCCATAAAACAAAAAGTAGATCCGCTTTTTTTCACTGACAAAAAAGCCCAAAAATGCCACAGCCGCCAGCAGCAGAAACCGCAGGGCGGTGGAAAGGGCATTGCTTCCCATTTCCCCTAAAAAGTAGGAGAGCACGTCCATCACAGGCTGGATCACTAAGAGCGCCAGCACCACGGCGGACATTTTATTTTCTATGGCAGTTCGCAGCGATTTTATCATATTGTTTCTCCATGATCCTTTGCCGGAAATCCGGCGTGTTTTTCTGTCAGAAGTTTTGCTTCAGCAGGACAAGCTGCTAAATTTATCCTATTTTCTTCAAATACACAGCAGGATTTCTCTTATAGCCCGGCCGTAGACGGGTCAAAGACGGCGCTTCCCGCGCCTGCACATACAGCATGGCCGCCGCCAGGGACGCATATACGGTAACATTGGGCTTGCGTAAAACCTGCCCGGAAAGCTGGGCGCTTCCCAAAGCCAGCACCAGCATCATAGCGGCTGTGACGAATTCCGGAGTAAGCAAAACGGGGAACCTTTGTATAAACTCCCGCAGCCCATAGAAAAGAAGCCCCAGAATAAAGCAAAGATACAAGGCAGTGCCCAAATACCCCACATTGTAGAGCAGTGCGGGAAAATCATTTTCCGGGTCATAATTATGCCCGCCGATCTGGGCGCTTGCATATTCCATGCCCAGAAGATGCGTGAGAAAATCCTGCTCTTCCCACACCATATCCATGGCTTTCAGCTTTCTTTGACGGCTGTTATTCAGATTTTTTGCGCTGATGGTATAGTCAAATTCCTCCAAAACCTTCGGAAGCCCAAAGCGCTCCAGCAGATCCTCCAACAGAACTTCCTTGTAAACGCCCTGCTTTCCGTATATATTCTGGTACACTCTTTCTATCTTTTTCAGCACGGTCGGAGGAATTTCTTCTCCTTTTTTGTAAGAAAAATCCTTATCTTCCCCCATAATGGAATCAATCTTTTCCTGATAGACAGAAAAGGAAGTTCCGGAAACTGCCTGCCGCGCCTCCATGGGCGAGGCGCCCCGGAATACCAGCAGCAAAATCAACGCTGCAAGCATTGGCAAAGCAAATATCAACGGCTTTCTGCACAGAAGAATCAAAATCAAAAAAGCGGAAGCCACCAGCACCGCCGTATAAAAGGTCAGGCGGGTACCGGTAAAATACAGCAGGCCAAAGCCAGCGATCCCACATAGACAGAAGATCCACAGTCTTTCTGTGCGCAGCCCCCACAACAGCACAGCGGGAACCAGCAAACTGAGAACAGCGCTTTGGGCATTGGCCACACCAAACCAGCCTAAAATACCGATCTGGATATTACGCTCCGGGAAATCATAGGTATACACCCTAAGCCCTGTCACATAGGAAAGACCGATCACCAGCAGAATGATGGCAAAATTTACTGTAAGGATCCCCAGCACCCGGGTATTCAGCCCCTCATATTCCTGAAAAAAGGTGACAAAGGACAGCGTCCACAAAGGAAACTGGATCAGCTTCAAATATTCCGCGGCGTCTCCTACCGGCTGTTGATAGCCTGTGCGGAAACAGTTTAGCATATGCAAAAACCAAAAACCGCCAAGCAGGGCATAACAGGCAATATAAAGCTGTTTTCGATTGGAAATGGCAAATCCGTAAAAGCTCACTGCAAGAAGAAGAACCATACGCAAAGCGGTAGTCACCACAGTGGAACCGTAGGCCTGCATAAAATAGGACAGCACATCCAGCAGTGGCTGGATCAACAGCACTGCCGCCATAAACTCCCCTGTATAAGCCGTAAGCTTTGTTTTTAAGCTCTGCTCTCCCATAATATCCGCTCTCCCGCTAAATCCTTAGAGTCTATCCTGAAATTAGGCGTGTGCAGATTGCGCAGTCAGATTTTTACGTCAGGCCAGATGTTTTTTCGCAGACGGGCTGACGCCCGGCAAGGGAAAACAACGAAGCATGACGAAAAATATGCAAGCAAGCTGTGTGCTCATCATTTCGGGATGGACTCTTAATTTCCCCGACAAAATAAGACTTGAAAAGCCTTGCTTTCTGAACCGATCTACAGCTCGATCCCAAGCTCTTTACACTTCGCAAGCGCCATATCGTGGCCCTGTTTCGCAGCGCTTCGGTACCATTTCTTTGCCTGCTCCAGGTTTTTCTCTGTACCGATACCATCCTCATAAAATTCCGCCAGATTGCACTGGGCGTCCCAGTCTCCGTGCTCTGCCGCCCGTTCTGTCCAATAAAAGGCCTTTTCGATATTCTTTTCCACGCCGAGCCCTTCGTCATATTCATACCCGATCTGACATTCCGCCAGGGGATATCCCTGCTCCGCCAGAGGAAGATAGCCTTCAAAGCATTCCCGGTACTGTTTTTTTAAAAAATATGTTTCGATCAGCTCATTGCACCGATCCAGCTCCGCACAGGGCTTGTAGTAATCGCTTGCCATTCTATCTTTCCTCCCAGCCTGATTTTCTGTACTGCATTCCGCATCCATAATCCAGCATTTATTTTAACCTTTTTTGAGAAAGGCGGTACTTTTGCGAAGCAAAAGGGAAGCACTGCGTGCTTCAG
>CAMVYG010000184.1 GCA_947171615.1 uncultured Clostridia bacterium | reverse complement strand
AAAACTCCATGGAAAGTCATTTTATCGCTTTGGCAGCGGAGGAATCCCGCTTAAATGGCGGAAAAGTGATCGAGCTGGAAAGCTTCAAAAACAGAAAATGAGATAATTTACAGCCGCTCTCTGGAAGAAAGCCGTTCAGAAAGCGGCTTTGAACTTTCTGATGGACTTGCTTGAAAAATTGCTGTGATGGAGGAAAAGGTATGGAACGTGATTTTGCGAAAAGGGGCCTCAGCGTCTTTCAGTTGAAGCTGATCGCCATTTTTGCCATGCTGGCAGATCACACTGCCTTTGCCTTTTTGCCGCCCGGAACAGGGGCTTATTTTATCCTGCGTTTTTTTGGCAGACTCACCGGTCCTATCATGTTTTTCTGCGCAGTCCAGGGGTACCGCCATACAAGAAATTTAAAACGGTATTTGGTGCGCCTGTTTCTCTTTGCAGTGATCAGTTATTTGCCCTTTGTTCTTTTGAGTGCCCAGGGAGAGATTTCCAATCTGGATTTTCTGCATTTCAGCGTGATCCACACGATATTTCTGGGAGTTTTGGGGCTTTACGTTCGTCATACGGTGGAATCTTCCCTGCTAAAGGGACTTCTGCTTGCGTTTTTACTGATGCTCAGTCTTCCGGGAGACTGGGGTGGGATAGGCTTTGTGATGATCCTTGTATTCGATTTCTTCTATGAAAATCTTTCTGGACAGATGGTGGGCTATCTGCTCATCGTTCTGTTTGGCGGCGGAATATTGCAGTTTTTATCGTATCCCATCAGTCAGTTCCTTGCCACTGGCGGCTGGGAAGCGGATCTTTCCTATCTGCTTTATGGCGGTATCAATTTGGGGCTGTTTCTGCCTATGGTGTGCATTGCCCGGTATAACGGAAAGCCGGGAGTGGGTAAGTCCTGGGCGAAATGGCTGTTCTACATTTTTTATCCCGCTCACCTGCTGCTGATCGCCCTGCTGCGCTTTTTGGCCGGTCCACCACTTTTCTGATTTCAGGAACCAAAAGCGGCCTTCCTTTATAAACTGTGAAAGAGGGGAAGAAGTCCCCTGAAAATTTCCAGTCTTTTGATTAAATCTCCCAAACTCAGGCAAAACTAAAAGTGAAAACACCTGAACCGGAGAGAGGAAGGTCAGAATTGTGATAGTCCATCGAGGAGATATTTATTATGCAGACCTGAGCCCTGTGGTAGGCTCAGAGCAGGGCGGCGTTCGCCCGGTTCTCATCGTGCAGAATGATGTGGGCAATAAATTCAGTCCCACTGTGATCGCCGCGGCCATCACCAGCCAGCACGATAAGGCAAATCTGCCCACTCATATTGAAGTGAACGCGGAAAATACAGGTCTTATCAAGGACTCTGTGGTGCTTCTGGAGCAGGTGCGTACCATCGATAAGCACCGCCTAAAAGAAAAGATGGGCCGTTTGGATACCGGCTCCATGGACCGGGTGAACCAGGCTCTTTCCATCAGCTTTGGCCTGCCTACATAGGCCAAAGAGGGAAAAGCGGAAGATAAGCTTCCCAAAACGCAAAGGCGCGCAGCAATGCGCGCCTTTGTCTTTTGAAAGAAGCGCTTCATAGTCAGGCGAAAAACGCCCATAAGCCGAAAGGCTGGAAGAAAAAGATTTTTCTTGCAGTTTTGGGGCCGTTGCATTATAATAAACAGGTCAGCCACCGGGCTGATTTTTTGCGGGTATGGCGGAATTGGCAGACGCGCCAGATTTAGGTTCTGGTGGTACCCCCCGTGCAGGTTCAAGTCCTGTTACCCGCACCAAGGGCGAGTCCTTATAGGACTTGCCCTTTATTTTTTTACACATGCTGAATTATTATGTTTGCCACGTAACTCTGGAATATTGCTTCAAAATATGTTATTCTAAACTATGATTTATTCTGTATGTAATATGATTGGAGCTGGAATCACATATGAGTATAACACCGCAAGAAGAGAAAAAGGAAAAGAAAATCGTTTTTTCTGAAGAGATTGACAGTAGGATTGATGGCCTGACACTAGGTTTTGCTTTTATTGCTGTCGGCCTATTTCTTCTCTTTGTTCCTGACTATTTTGGTAATAAATTAGCTGGACAAATCGTCCGATGGGTATTTATCGTTATAGGAGCATTAGGTCTATTTGTTGAATTTGGAAAGGTCAAGCCTATATCGGACATTAAAGGTTTTGATGACTTTTGGGTTGGCATTTTGCTATTAGCTGCTTGGGCAGCTCTATATTTTCTTACTCAAAATCTTCTATGCAGTATTGCGGGATTCTTTTTTCTGGTATTAGGCTTATATGGCACCTTTCAAGGCTTGTTTAGAATTATATATTCTATTCGCCTAAATCGAAAAAATAAAGCTCAGTCAAAAAGCACTATTGTTTCTGACATCCTTATATTTTTGACAAAGGTTATTTCCTTGGCACTTGTAGTTCTTCAACTTGTTAAGGCAATTCAGCAATAGCTCATTAAGCAGAACAAAGCCTCTTTTTAACGATTAGCAAACCATTGATATTATTGCATTTTTCAAGTCCTATAATTTCACTCGGACCAGAAATGAAGAACCAAGCCATAGGGTTGGTTCTTCATTTTTCGTTATAGCTATAAAGAAACCACCGGCAAAGCTGAAATGGTAAAAAGATAGTAGACACAAAAAGCCGTGTCTACTATCTTTTTACCATTTCAGCTTTGCCGGTGTGATATTTATTTTTGTACAGGACTTGAACCTGCATTTCAATAAAACAAAGTTTCCGTAAGGAAACGTCAAGGAGAACGCTTTAGCGTTCTTGTGCCATGTTTACCCGCACCAAAACTAAAGGACTTGAACCTGAAAAGGGTTGCCGAATGCCGATGATGTTCATGTGGCAACTGACCGAACCGGCAGGTGAGAAGAGGATTAAGAAAACGCTTCGGTGAAGTGTTTTTAGCAAGGAGTGGGGAGGGCGGTGCCACGCATACAGCGTGAAGTGCCGAACCATTAAGCGCGCAGTGCTTGGTCAAGTTCTGCTACCTGCGCACAAGACAGTAGTTTCTCGGTTCCCTCCATACTTCAGAGAATCTTATAAAAATTTTTTGAAAGTGTATTGACAGATACCCTGATGGGGTATATTATAAATATAAACCCCCTGGGGGTATGTTTTGGACCAAGGCAAAGGAGGTGGACGTATGAATCAGGAGTGTGCATGCCATAAATATAAGGAACGGACTGCTGATGAATACAAAAGCTTAATTCACAGGCTCAACCGCATGGAAGGACAGATCCGCGGAATTAAAGGTATGGTTGAGAACAATGTTTATTGTACCGATATTTTAACGCAGGTTGCAGCTGTGAACGCCGCCCTGAATGCGTTTAATAAGGAGCTACTTGCCAATCATATTCGTACCTGTGTGGCAGATGATATCCGGCAGGGAAAAGACGAAACAATCGATGAATTGGTAAGTATTTTGCAAAAATTGATGAAGTAAACCGGGTGGAAAATGTGATCCCGAAGGCTGCTTTTTCAGACGATGGTACAAAGAATTTACAGTGGCTGAACATCAGCCAAAGAACAGTATGATCGTGCAGAAAGGATCTGAGTGTTATGGAACAATATTCTGTTACCGGGATGAGCTGTGCCGCTTGCTCTGCCCGGGTGGAAAAAGCTGTGTCAGCGATACCGGGAGTTGCCTCCTGTTCGGTCAGCTTATTGACCAATTCCATGGGCGTGGAAGGAACAGCATCGCCGGACGTCATTATCAAAGCGGTGGAAAACGCCGGGTACGGCGCGCAAAAAAAAGGCGCAGACAAGGCAGAACGCGTTCAAAATCAGGCAGATGAGCTTGCCGATCACGAAACGCCGAAGCTGATGCGCCGCCTGCTGGCCTCGCTCATATTTCTGATCGTGCTTTTGTACTTTTCCATGGGAAATATGCTGTGGAATTGGCCGCTGCCGCCGTTTTTGAATGGCAACCATGTGGCTATGGGTTTATTGCAGCTTTTACTTTCAGCCGCTGTGATGGTCGTCAATCAGAAGTTCTTTATCAGCGGCTTTAAAGGGCTCATTCATCGTTCCCCCAATATGGATACGCTGGTGGCGCTGGGGTCAACGGCTGCATTTGGATACAGCACCTATGCGCTGTTTGCTATGACCAGCGCTCAGCTTGCTGGTGATATGGGCGCTGTGATGCACTTTATGGATGAATTCTATTTTGAATCCGCCGCCATGATCCTTGCGCTGATCACGGTAGGCAAAATGCTGGAAGCCCGCTCCAAGGGCAAGACCACAAACGCTTTGAAAAGCCTGATGGCTCTGGCGCCGAAAACGGCGACGATCGTCCGAAACGGAGAAGAGGTTATTGTTCCCGTGGAGCAGGTGGAAAAGGGCGATATTTTCGTGGTTCGCCCCGGTGAGAATATTCCTGTGGACGGTGTGGTAATAGAAGGAAGCGGCGCGGTTGATGAATCTGCGCTGACCGGCGAGAGCGTGCCGGTGGATAAATCCGCCGGAGATACGGTTTCCGCCGCAACGGTAAACAAGTCCGGCTTTCTGCGCTGTGAGGCCCAGCGTGTAGGCGAAGA
>CAMVYG010000183.1 GCA_947171615.1 uncultured Clostridia bacterium | reverse complement strand
TCTTTATCCAGTTTGCTGACAACTCCATTTGCGATCATTACCAGCACAAATCCCAAAACAGACTGGAAAAATCCCGCCGCTGCGCTTCTTCCGATACTGTTTTGCTCCAGAAGAGCACGGTACACAAAAGTATCAATGGTTTGAGTGGTGCTGTACAGCATGCCACTGTGCATAGGCACCTGGTAGAACAAACCAAAATCTGAATAGCATATACGGCCGACAGCCAGAATCATCAGAATAATAATGGTCTTTTTCATACAGGGCAGCGTAACATACAAAATTTGCTTCCATATGCCGGCTCCATCTATTACAGCCGCCTCATACATAGTTTTATCGATCCCAATCAGGGTAGAGTAATATAAAATTGAGGTATACCCAAAGGACATCCAAATATAAACGATTGTCAGGATGATCGGCCACGGCTTTGGATCGTTGTACCATTCCACCTTGCCGATCCCCAGCGGATTCAGAATGGAATTGTTGACAAACCCGTTACTGGGACTTAAAAAAGCAAATACGATATAGGTAACAATCACAATGGAAAGAAGATACGGCACCAGAATAATGACCTGAGACATATTTTTGAAAAAGCGGTTCTTTATGGTATCCAGCGCAATCGCCACCAGCAGTCCGAACAGATTTCCCAATATAATAAAGGCCAAATTGTAAAGTATCGTATTACGGAACATAATAAATGCGTCTTTTGTGGCGAAAATAAAAGTAAAATTGTCAAAACCCGTCCAGGGGCTATTAAAAATTCCTACCGCGTAGTTGACCTTCCTAAACGCGATAGTCAGGCCTGCCATGGGAAGATAATTGTTGATAAACAAATAAGCAAGGCCTGGTATCAGCATCGCATAAAGCGGCCAATATTGTTTCAGCTTCATCAAAAAAGACTTTTTCCTTCGGACTCTCTTTTCTGTCATGGTAAGCCCCTCCTTCAGTATCGCCATTATAACAGCGACCCCCTTGGGAAAACTACCAAAAATCTGGTTAGCATTGTTATATTTCTGAGATGGTTGCCGAATCGAGGGGGTTGCGCTATTGCTTTTCCAGAGGGACGATGATAAGATGAATGCAAAATTTCAACAGGAGGAAGTCTTTATGGAAAAACAATCTTCTGTGAAAAAGCTGTTTAAGCTGTCCTTCTGGATCACGGTACTGCTGCTCATCGTGGCCACCTTTGCCTACGGCGTATATTCCGTACAGAATTATGCCCGTCAAATTCTGGGGCACAACGCTTCTTTTCTGGAAAAATACACCTATACCTTTTCTGAGGATCTAAAAACGCTGAGCGATTTCAACCGAACTCTGGTCTATTCCAACCCCAGCTTCCAGCTGCTTTCTCTGAACAGTTACACTGATTCCAAGCGGGTGGTAGAACAGTATCACCTCCGCCAGGTCATGCTGTCCCATACACCCTCCTACGGAGCTACCATGCTTTATGACAGCATTCAGGACACCGTGTATTCCGTTCAGGGAAGCCGCGTTCCCAAAGATCAGAAACATACTACCGAGCTGCACCGCTTTTTGCATAAACTGGGACAGGAGCCGGAGAAATATGGCTTCCAGGGCTATAATAGCTGGTTTATCTCCTCTGATGGGTATCATCCCTATCTGATTATTGCCAATAATTACCGCCGCTCCACGCTGTTTTCCTGTTTTAATATCCGCTCTTATATTGAGCGAAATCCGGTGCCTGATTATTCTGAGGAAAGCGCCATTGTGATCTTTTCCCAGGAGGAAGTCCTAATCGGAAAAGAATTTACGGAAAAGCAAAACATTGAGCTCTCCATGCTTTTGGAATCCTCCCAGCGTACCGGAGACGTCCTGCGTTCCGGCTATTTCTTTCATACGGTTTTTCTGGACAACTATCCGGTGGGCATCTGCGTGATCACCCCTGTTTCCGCATTGATCGCCCATGTGTTCCCTCAGATCGCCTTTTCGTTTCTCATTATTTTGCTGGTTGCTGCCATCATTATTGTGGTCTACCGTGTTTTAAGCAAGGTGCTGGTTCTTCCCTTACAAGAAATTGCCGCCATGTCCCAGCAGCTGAAAAGCGCAGAAGAAACAAAAGGAAGCCTGGCCCTTCCCAGCAGGCATTATCAAGAATTCACCGATATCAAAAACGCATTAACGGATCTTCGGGATACCATTGTGGCATTGGAAATTGAAAAAAGAGGGAAAGAATTGGAAAAGGAACATGCTCTTCTACAGTATTTTCAATTACAGACCCGTTCCCACTTCTTTTTGAACTGTCTGAAAAGTTTGTACAGTATGCTGGAAAACAGCGAGTATGGCCGTATGAAAAATATGATTTTAGGTTTTTCCAACCATCTTCGCTACATTTTTCAGGACACCATGGCCGTGGTCACGCTGGAATCTGAGCTGAAGGAAGCAAACGATTATCACCGGTTGATCCTGCTGGATTCTTCCCGAATCCTTTTGCTGCGCCAGGAAGTGCCCAACGACTTGCTTTCCTATAAAGTGCCACCTCTCATTATTCAGACTTTTTTGGAAAACACCTATAAATACAATGACAAAACCGGCGCACCCCTTTCCTTTCACATTCAAGCCAGCCGTGTGCGTTACAACAGCAGCGAATATCTTCAGATCCACTGCTCCGACAATGGCTGCGGTTACAGTTCGGAAGTTCTTGAAAAGATCAACGGAGAACTGGAAGGCATCTTTGACCAGTATAATGTGGGTATCAACAATCTGCGGAGGCGCATGTCCATCATTTATAAAAACGATTTTCACACTGCTTTTTATAACCTTCCCAAAGGAGGGGCTTGTTCCGTTATTTTTGTGCCCCTTGTAAAATGAAAGGAGTCTCTATGAATATTCTGATTGTTGATGACCAGAGCAGTGTTTTGAAAGGCTTACTGAGCAATATTCACTTTGCCGAGCTGGGTTTTGACTCGGTAGACACTGCCATGAGCACCGGCGAGGCCTTGAAAATTCTGGAAAAGAAGCCCATTCATATTTTGCTGACTGACGTGGAAATGCCGGGAAGAAACGGTTTGGAGCTAAATTCCATCGTCAAAGAAAAATACCCCGACGTATTACGGATTGTGCTTACATCCCACGCGGTGTTTTCCTATGCTCAAACCAGCATCAAGCTGGGCTGTTTCGACTACATTGTGCAGCCCGCTCCCTTTGAGGATATTGAAGCCTCTCTGAAAAGAGCGATTGATGCGGTTGATGTGAATTACAATAACCGCCGCATTACCCGGTATGGCCATCTCTTCAAAAACCACGAAAATGAATTTTTGAATTCCATAATCCAAAAATTGTATTCCAACGATCCGGAAGACGTCAGAGCCTGTATTGGCCTGTTGAATCAGTCAGGTCATTCTGTTACCCCAAAGAGCACTGCTCAGCTGATCTTTGCGGATGTGTTCCCCTATACACATCGGGAGCCGGGATATCCTTCCCAGCGCCAAATCATGAATGCTATTAGTAACGCGCTGAAAAGCGTTCCATTTTTCGATGGGTTAAATCTGCTGGTTTCCTTAAATCCATACCGTCAGTTTTCCATTCTTTTAATCAGCAAAGAGGAGTCACGTCTGCCGGCTGGCGAAGCGCCCGTAACCCGCTTTTACGAAAACCTGTGTGGATCGCTTCCCGACTGCCCCATTGCCTGTTACTTCGGGGACAGCTTTCCTTTTTCCGATATTCAGCTTGCCATTAAGGTAGCCAACGATCATATCAAAAACAACGTGGCAAAGGAACCTGTGCTTTCCCACATTATTCCAAAAAACCTTCTGGACAATTTGAGCATTTCCTTGCCGGATTACCAAAACCACTGGAACAAGCTTTTATATACCGGACAAAAAAGTCTATTGAAAAAAGATATTGATTTCTGCCTGGACGAGAAAATAGCCACCATGCCAAATCGTTTTCAAAGCCTGTGCGATGTACACCAACAGCTAATTCAACTGTTTTTCGAATATTTCCATGAAAACGGGATAGATATCAATTCTCTGTTTACAGAAGATTTCACCTATCAGGACTGCATGGACAGCTTTTCAAGCGTGGAAGGCGTCAAGCGCACGGTAGATTTTCTCTTAAATGCGGCAACCGGCGTTGCTTCCACTCCTCAGGAACTGGACTATGTGGAAAAAGCCAAAGCTTATATAAGTGAAAATTACAACCAGCCGCTTTCTGTAAAAGAAGTTGCCGATCATGTCCACCTTAACCCGGAATACTTTACCCGGATATTCAAAAAGGAAACCGAAAAAAATATCAAAAACTATATTGTGGACTGCAAAATGACTCTGGCCAAGGATCTGCTTGCCGCCAGCAATCTTCCGGTAAGCATGGTAGCCCTGGAGGTAGGATATAATAACTTTTCTCATTTTACGCAAATTTTTAAAAAAATAGAAAATATGACCCCCAGCGAATACCGGCTGAGGGTCACCAAAAAGGAAGATCCGGAAACTTGATTATTTAGGACTTGTTTGAAAAATCGAAAACGTCCATAACGAGCCACTTCCTGCGTCAAAAATTCGTCTTTTCCTCTATTTTCAAACAAGCCCTGGATAAGTCCTGAAG
>CAMVYG010000182.1 GCA_947171615.1 uncultured Clostridia bacterium | reverse complement strand
TCCCACCGCCAAAGCGTCGTTACTGGTGGCTACCGCCAAGGGCAGCATTTTTCGGAAGGACAAGGAAGCGTCTGCTTCTTCTTCCTCTTTGGAAAGCCCTTCCCGGATCATATTACCGCCGATCACGGCAAGCAGCGCAAAGGCGATCCAGTGGTCGATAGCGGTGATTGCATCCTTGAACTGCACGCCCACCACATATCCCAGTACCGGCATCAGCGCCTGAAAGCCGCCAAACCACAATCCAACCAGCGCCATTTGCGGGGGCTTCACCTGCTTTAATGCCAATCCCTTACAGACCGCCACGGCGAAAGCATCCATGGAAAGCCCCACTGCCAAAATAAAAAGCTCTGTAATTCCCATTCCTTCTCCAACTTTCCGTTCAAAATATCCTATCTAACAAGAATAACAAGAGCCGCACCTCGCCCACCACCATTCGGCGGTGGATATCATGAGAAAACACAACGGTTGCGCTGCCCTCATCCCAGTGGCTATCGCCGTCCATCTTCCCCCAAAGGGAGAAGGCAAATCTTTTTTATTCGCCGCTTTCAGCTGATCGGGCTCCTTCGTCTTCGACTCAGGATGACAGCTAAGATAAAGACGAACAGTACGGTCATCTGTACCCCTATCTAACGACTAACTGCTAACAGCTAACATCTAAATGCCAGATATCACGGTTATACTCTGCCACGGAGCGATCTGAGGAGAAGAAACCGGCTTTGGCAATATTCGCGAGCATTTTTTGCGCCCATGCTTTTCGATCCTCATAATCTTCCAAAAGCTGCTCTTTTACTCTGATATAGTCCTTTATATCCAGAAGAGCCATGAACCAGTCCTTCCGGCTCATATCCCGGTACAGCCTGCCCAGATTTTCCGGATCTCCCAGCCGCATCAGCTCCGGGCTGATGAGAAAATCCAAAAGCTCTGTGATCTCCGGGTCCTGGGGATAGAATGCCGCGGGCGTGTAGCGATCCGGCCCTTCCTCATAGAGATGAATGACTTCATCGCTGGAGCGCCCGAAAATTGCGATATTTTCGTTCCCTACCAATTCGCTTATTTCCACATTGGCCCCGTCCATGGTTCCCAGGGTCACAGCGCCGTTCAGCATAAATTTCATGTTGCCCGTACCGCTGGCCTCTTTGGAAGCGAGGGAGATCTGCTCGGAAATATCACAGGCGGGGATCAGGCGCTCCGCCCAGGTGATATTGTAATTTTCCACCATGACCACCTTCAGCCAGGGACTGACCTCCGGGTCCTTTTCGATAAGCTCCTGGAGACACAGGATCAAATGAATGATATCCTTCGCGATAATATACGCCGGAGCGGCCTTTGCCCCAAACAGCAGAGTAACAGGCCGCCTGGGACGATGCCCCGCCTTGATCCTCTTATACTTCCAGATCAGATACAATGCGTTCATCTGCTGGCGTTTATATTCGTGCAGGCGCTTGATCTGAATATCGAAAATGGACTCGCTGTTAATTTCTATGCCGCTGTTTTCCTGCAAATACACTTTCAACTGTTCTTTTTTCTGCTGCTTTATGGCAAGAAGCCGGGAAAGCACGGCCTCATCTTCCCCATATGCCAGCAGCTTCTGAAGCTCGTTTGCATCCTTTTTCCACCCGCTGCCGATCAACTCGGTGATCCATTCTGACAGCTCCGGATCACAGTGCATCAGCCAGCGCCGGAAGGTAACGCCGTTTGTCTTATTGTTGAATTTCTCCGGGTAAATCGCGGCAAACTCCTTCAGCTCCGCGTTTTTCAAAATATCCGTATGCAGGGCGGCAACGCCGTTGACGGAAAAGCCGTAATGAATGTCCATCCGTGCCATATGCACCAGGCCGTTTTCATCGATGATGGCAAGCTCAGGATCGCTGTATTTTTCTGTGATCCGGCGGTTCAGCTCCCGGATAATGGGAACAAGCTGGGGAACCGCTTCCTCCAGGTATTCCAGCGGCCACTTTTCCAGAGCCTCGGCCAGAATGGTATGGTTGGTGTAGGCACAGGTCTGGCTTACAATAGAAATGGCCTCGTCCATGGAAATGCCGTCCTTTTGCAGCAGGCGGATCAACTCCGGGATCACCATAGAGGGATGGGTATCGTTGATCTGGATCACCGCGTGCTTATGCAGATCCCGCAGAGCATACCCCTTGCCCGCAAGCTCCTTTAAAATCAGCTGCGCCCCGCAGCTGACCATGAAATACTGCTGATAGACCCGCAAAAGCCGCCCGGCCCGGTCGCTGTCATCGGGGTACAGGAACAGAGTGAGATTGTGAGCAATATCTTTTTTATCAAAATCGATGCCCTGCTTTACAAGGCCCTCGTCCACTGTTTCCAGGTCAAAAAGGTGCAGGCGGTTGACGCCGTTTTCATAGCCGGAAACATCCAGATCATACAGCACGCCCCGCAGCTCTCCACTGGGGAATGGTACGGCAAAGCTTATATCCGTGCGCCGCAGCCAGCTTTGATCGGTGAGCCACCGATCGGGAGCTTCCTGCTGCTTATACTGGGAAAAGCTCTGCCGGAACAGGCCAAAATGATACAGCAGCCCCACGCCGTCGGCGGGAAGGCCCAGCGTGGCAGCGGAATCCAGATAGCAGGCGGCAAGGCGGCCTAAGCCGCCGTTTCCCAAAGACGGCTCCGGCTCAAGCTCTTCGATCTGCGCAAGGGACTTTCCCGCTTCCAGAAGTGCTTCTTTTACCTCTTCATAAATTCCCAGATTGATCAGGTTATTGGAAAGCAGCTTCCCTACTAAAAATTCGGCGGAAATATAATAAAGCTTTCTATCTCCCTGAATTCTGAGAGAGTTCTCCAGCCGCTCTTTTGTAAGGGCCAGCAGACTGTGATAGATCGTGCCGTTCTCCGCGGCAGAAAGACTTTCCGCTCCCCGCTCTCTCACCTTTTGCTCCAGCTCTTCTCTAACTGTCATGGAAGCACCTCCTGTATTACTGCCTTGCACGCCCGTACAGCTCTGTAAGACGGGCGATCTTCTTTGCCAGTTCTTCTGTAGGCTGGCCCTTTGTCATGCGCCAGCGCCAGTTATTTCCGCCCAGCGTGGAGGGAGTATTGATCCGGGCTTCACTGCCCAGATTCAGATAATCCTGCATGGGAATGACCGCCAGATCCGCCACACTGCCCAAAGCCGCGCGGATAAACGCCCAGTTTCCGTCCCGATCATCCGGCAGGCCAAGATAATTCATAGCGGTGGCAATATCCGCCGGGGCCGCTGTAGAAAACCAGCCGCGAACTGTCTCGTTGTCATGGGTGCCGGTATAGACCACGCAGTTTCTGGGATAATTATGGGGCAGGTAATCGCTTTCCTCCCTGGAATCAAAAGCAAATTCCAGCACCTTCATACCGGGATAACCGCTGCTCTTTAAAAGGCGGCGCACCGCGGGGGTCAGATATCCAAGATCCTCGGCAATGATGGCCGCCCCTCCAAGCTCCCGGTTGATGGCGTCCACAAAAGCCTTGCCCGGCCCCTTTCTCCAGCGGCCGTTTCTGGCGGTTTCGTCTCCATAGGGAATGGCGTAGTAGCTTTCCAGACCCCGGAAATGGTCGATACGCAGCACATCTACCATGGTCAGATTCGCCTTCAGGCGCTTCAGCCACCAGGAAAAGCCGTCCTCCTCCATTTTGTCCCACCGGTACAGGGGATTCCCCCACAGCTGGCCATCCTCTGAAAAAGCGTCGGGCGGACAGCCCGCCACTTCGGTGGGGACATTATTTTCGTCCAGTTGGAAAAGCTCCGGTCTGGCCCACACATCGGCGCTGTCCATCGCTACATAGATCGGGGCGTCTCCGATGATTTTCACGCCTTTTTTGTTGGCGTATTTTTTCAGCTTTCCCCACTGCTCAAAAAACAGGTACTGCACAAAAATGTGATAGGAAATATCCTCCGCACACTGTGCCTTCCACTTTTTCAACGCCTCGGGCCGGCGCATACGGATCTCTTCATCCCATTCATTCCAGGGCTTCAGATCCATTTTCGCCTTAACCGCCATGTAAAGGGCATAATCCTCTATCCAGGCTTTATGCTTTCGGCGAAAGCTTTCCAGTGCCTTTTCGTTGGTAAAATTGGAAAATGCCCGGCGCAGCACCTTTTCCCGGTTATCATACACAGTGTCATAATCCACCCGGTGCTTACTTTCTCCCCAGGAGATCTTTTTGCACTTTCCCTTTTTCAAAAGCCCCTGCTCACAGAGAAGCTCCAAATCAATAAAATAGGGGTTTCCCGCAAAAGCGGAAAAGCTTTGATAGGGACTGTCTCCATAGCTGGTAGGCCCTAAGGGCAGCACCTGCCAGTATTTCTGCTTTGCCTGGGCCAGGAAATCCACCCATTGATAAGCTGCTTTCCCAAATGTGCCAATGCCGTACTTGGAGGGAAGGCTGCTGACCGGAAGCAAGATCCCCGCCGCCCGTTCCAACCATGTAGTTTGCTTTGCCATAGCTGACCATACCTTTCCAGAAGCTTCGTGAAGTATCGCTGATCATCAAATCAAAAATGTCAGCCGCACTCTCTTTAGAGTCTATCTCGGCAACCGGTTTTTAAAATCCGGTATTTAGAGCATTAGTAT
>CAMVYG010000181.1 GCA_947171615.1 uncultured Clostridia bacterium | reverse complement strand
TCAGCGAGTATACGGTAGAGCAGGTAGCCGCCGAATTAGGGCTCAGCCCGGAAACCTACCGCTCTTACGAGGAGGACGGCAAGGATATCCCCATCAGCGTTATTTTCGGGGTAGCCAATATGTTTGGCGTGGATTTTACGGAGATCGTGACCGGCTCTCCGGCCCGCCTGAATACCTACCACATTGTAAAACGCGGCGATGGCAAGGTGGTAAACCGGAATCCGGAATACCATTTTGAAGATTTGGCATATCGCTATGCAGATAAGGTCATGCAGCCTCTGCTGGTCACTTTGGAGCCCACAGACACGCCGGCCAAGCTGATCACCCATTCCGGCCAGGAATTCAATATGGTTTTGGAAGGCACAGTGATCGTGTGCATCGGAGATAAGGAATTTGCCCTGACGGCAGGAGATTCCATTTATTTTAACCCCGGAATTCCTCATGGGCAGCGCTGTGGTGGTACGGAAAAGGCCAGATTTTTGACAATGATCGCCGAATAAACGGCAAACAGGCAGCCGGAATTTGAAAAGAGCCGGTGCCGGATCCCGAATAAGGCCGGCAGGGCAAGGAAGGATGAATGACCCATGGACATGCTGCTCAAAAAATATCTTCCCAGGATCGACTTCGATTCCTATGAAGATTTCAAACAAAATTTTACCATCAACGCCCCGGAGGACTTTAACTTCGGCTATGATGTGGTGGACGCCTGGGCCCAGGCAGAGCCGGAAAAGCGGGCTCTGGTATGGGTTAACGAGGCAAATGAGGAAAAGATTTTTACCTTTACGGATATCAGGCGGCTTTCCAATCAGGCGGCAAACTTTTTCCGCAGCCTGGGGATCAAAAAGGGCTCAGTGGTGATGCTGATCCTGCGCCGCCGCTGGGAATATTGGATCTGTGCCACGGCTCTGCATAAACTGGGCGCTACTTTGATCCCCGGCACCCTGCAGCTGACGAAAAAGGATATTGTATACCGGGGAAATTCCGCTGAGGTTTGCGCCGTGGTGTGCGTCAACGATCCCTTTGTGGTTTCCCAGGTAGAGGCGGCAGAAGGGGAGATCCCTTCCCTGAAAAACAAGATCATGGTAGAAGAGCACCGGGAGGGCTGGCTGGATTTCAACGATGAAATCGCAAAATTTCCGGAGGAGTTTTCCCGCCCCACCGGGGAGGAAGCCACCCGGTGGAACGATATTATGCTGGTGTATTTTACCTCCGGCACCACGGGAATGCCCAAAATGGTACAGCATAATTTCCTGTATCCCTTAGGGCATATCATCACGGCGAAATATTGGCAGCGGGTAGAGGAAAATAAGCTTCATATGAGCGTTTCCGATTCCGGCTGGGCCAAGTTCGGCTGGGGCAAGATTTACGGCCAGTGGCTTAGCGGCGCAACGATTTTCTGCTACGATATGGAAGGAAAATTTGAGCCGAAGCACTTGCTGGAAAAGGTGGAGCATTATAAGGTAACGACCTTCTGCGCGCCTCCCACCACTTTCCGCTTTATGCTTCAGGAGGATCTTTCCCGGTATGACCTTTCCAGCATTCATCACTGTGTAACTGCCGGAGAGCCCTTGAACCCGGAAGTTACCAAACGCTGGAAGGAATTGACAGGTTTACAGATCTATGAGGGCTTCGGCCAGTCTGAGGGGCCTGTGCTGCTGGCAAATTTCTATCCCTGGGTCACGCCGATCCCCGGTTCCACCGGAAAGCCCTCCCCTCTGTACGATATCCAGCTTGTGGATAAGGAAGGCAATCTCTGTGAGGACGGCGACGAGGGCTCCCTCACTATTATGGACGTGAAGAATCACCCGCCTGTGGGACTGTTTACCGGTTATTTCCGCAACCCGGAAATGACAGAGGAGCATTTGGGCGGCATGGGATATAACACCGGCGATATGCTGTGGCGGGACAGCGACGGCTATTTCTGGTTTGTGGGCCGCAACGATGATGTGATCAAATGTTCCGGTTACCGCATCGGGCCCTTTGAGGTGGAATCTGCCCTGATCGAGCATCCTGCCGTGGTGGAATGCGCCATTACCGGCGCGCCCGACCCCATTCGCGGGCAGGTGGTGAAGGCCACCATTGTGCTGGCAAAGGGCTATGAAGGCACCCCGGAGCTGACAAAAGAGCTGCAAAACTATGTGAAAAAGGTTACCGCTCCTTATAAATATCCCCGTGTGGTGGAATATGTGGACGAGCTTCCCAAGACCCTGGGCGGCAAGATCAAGCGGGCGGAGATCCGTAAGGCGGACGAGCAGAAGTAAGGAAAACCAATGAATAAAGCGTGGAAACCAAAGAACACATGGTTTGACTGGCTGTCTGTTTTACTGGGACTGGGTGCGCTTCTGGGAGTTACTCTGTATGCAGCTTTCCGTTGGAGCGCTATTCCGGAGAAGATACCCACCCATTTCAATGCTGCCGGAGAGATCGATGCTTTCGGCGGAAAGGAAGCCCTTTTGGTTCCACTGGTGATCGCTTGGGTATTGTACGGCCTGCTCAGCCTGGTGGAAGCGATCCCCGCCGTATGGAATACAGGGGTGGAAGTCACGCCGGAAAACAGGGAAGCGGTGTTTCGCATCATTAAAACCATGCAATCTCTGCTAAAGGCAGAGATTGCAATGTGGTTTTCTTATCTCATCCTCTGTTCTGCTCTATGCCGGGGCCTTTCCGCGTTTGCCCTGCCGCTGGGCTTGTTTTTAATTTTCGGAACGCTCCTTTGGAGCCTGTTCCGGCTCTATCGAACGAGACCTGCCCATAAAAAGTGAAAAACAAGGGACGTTCTGCCGAGCAGAACGTCCCTTGTTTTATCCAAAATCCAGCATCTAATATCTAGCGTCTAACATCTAGCATCTAAAATCTAGACATGGCAGGCCTCACACTCAGGAATTTCCCCCACAATGGGCGTGGGGTCGATGCCCTGCCGTCTGTAATAATCCGCCACGGCGGATTTAATGGCCTGTTCCGCCAGCACGGAGCAGTGTACCTTCACCGGCGGCAGCCCGTCCAGAGCTTCCATGACCGCCTTGTTGGTGAGCTTTAAGGCGTCGTCAATGGATTTGCCCTTGATCATTTCCGTTGCCATGCTGCTGGTGGCAATGGCTGCCCCGCAGCCGAAGGTCATAAAGGAAACGTCGGTAATGATGTTGTTTTCTACCTTGAGAAACATTCTCATAAAATCGCCGCATTTTGGGTTTCCCACTTCGCCCACGCCGCTGGGGTCCTTCATTTCCCCAACATTTCGGGGATTGGAAAAGTGATCCATTACTTTTGCACTGTATGCCATATTGATGTTCCTTTCCGAAATAAGCTGAATGATTTACACATTGTACTTTACTTTTCCCTGCTGAATGGCATCCCATAGGGGAGACATGGAGCGCAGACGCTCAATGATGGGGGGCAGGGTTTCCAGAATGTAATCTACGTCTTCTTCCGTGTTGCAGTCACCAAGAGAAAGCCGCACCGAACCGTGAGCCACCTCGTGAGGCAGCCCGATGGAAAGCAGCACATGGCTGGGATCCAGAGAGCCGCTGGTGCAGGCGGAGCCGGAGGAAGCGCAGATCCCCTTCATATCCAGCATCAAAAGAAGGGATTCCCCCTCCACGCCTTCAAAGCAGAAGCTGACATTGCCCGGTAGCCGATGATCCCGGTCACCGTTTAAGTGGCTGAGGGGAATTTTGGCAAGGCCCTCGATGAGCTTGTCACGCAGCGGCGTAAGCCGGGCAGCCCGGTCCTCTATGGTAGAGCAGGCGTGCTGCATGGCAACGCTCAGGCCGACGATCCCCGCCACATTTTCCGTGCCGGCCCGCTTGTTTCGCTCCTGTGCACCGCCGTCCAGAAGATTTTGAAGAACTGTGCCGTTTCGGATATACAGAGCCCCCACGCCCTTGGGCGCGTGCAGCTTATGGCCACTGAGAGAGAGCAGGTCGATATTCTGCTCTTTTACGTTGATCTCCACATTTCCCACGGCCTGTACCGCGTCGGTGTGGAACAGAACGCCGTGCTTTTTGCAAATGGTCCCGATCTCGGAAACAGGCTGGATCGTGCCGATCTCATTGTTGGCGTACATAATGGTGACAAGGGCTGTGTGGTCTGTTATGGCGGCTTCAACCTCTTCCGGGCGGACAATGCCGTTTCTGTGTACGTCCAGATAGGTGACGGAAAAGCCTTCTTTTTCCAATGCGGCGCAGGTGTGCAGCACCGCGTGGTGCTCAAAAGCAGTGGTGATAATGTGATCCTTGCCTTTTTTGCGCAGTGTATGGGCTGCGCCCTTGATGGCCCAGTTATCACTTTCACTGCCGCAGCCGGTAAAATAGATCTCATTGGAAGCGGCGCCCAGGCACCGGGCTATGGAAGCCCTGGCTTCCTCTAAAGCGGCTTTGGCCTTCTGGCCCAGCCCATAGAGACTGGAAGGGTTTCCGTATGCTTCCCGGTAAAAGGGGAGCATGGCTTCCAGTACCTCCGGTGAAACGGCAGTGGTAGCGGCGTTGTCCGCATAAACCGTTTTGCTCATAGGAATTGACCTCTTTCCTCTTTTTAGAATCACTCTTTTCCCGCAAACACCGACAGCATGAAGCGGTAAAGAG